>JAPKEI010000049.1 GCA_028872685.1 Verrucomicrobiota bacterium
TCGGCTTCTTGGCGGTTTCGATTACGCCGTTGGCGAAGTCGAGGACGTGGCCTTGGTGGATGAGCCAGTGTAAATCTGAGATAAGTTGTTTTTGTTCCTCGGTTTGTTCGGGCGCGGGCGGTGGCACTTCCCCTTCCTTGGGCTCCACGTGCTCGAGACCGGCTAGGTTTTCGAGGATCAAACGCCGCGTGCAGTTGGGGGTGGCTTCGACAAATTCCACGATGCGGCGCACGCCATCGCTCACGGGCGTGGCGACGACGTCCAAATAATTGGGCCGAGCAACGGAGACGTGGGTGACTTTTTTGTCTTTCTTGAAAAACTGTAGGCCCATTCCGGAAAACATTTTACTGAGGTGCGTGGAGAGTTGCATTGGGAAATGCTTTTGGCGGTGCCATTGATCGCGCAGATATTCGGCCAACATCCGGGGATCGCGCATCGCCTTGGCGTCGTTGCCGGTGAGAGTGGCGGTTTCCACTTCGTCCACAACTCCTGCGGCGTGGTGCGCTCGAAAATGAGTCTGCACTTCATCGCGCCGAGCGAAGATGATGGGCTCATCGGTTTGCAATGATTTCCAGATAGTGCGCCATTTAGACTGTTCGATCCACGCGTTCACGGCTTCCTCATCTTTTACGATACGGATGCGCGACTTGAATTTTTCAAAAGGCACACGCGCCAAGTGATCGGCGTGAAATTGAACAAGCTTGTTTTGGTAATCGTGATGATTGGGCGGGCCAAGATACGTATCGGTGAAACCGCACTGAGCAACGAAGGTGAAGTTGCCTTTGGGGGCTTCGATTTCGTTTTTCTCGGTGGCGTAAAATTGGTCGAAATGTTTTTCAAACGTGTGCCGCTCGGCTTGGCCGCGATTGAGCCAAACGGTGTCGTCCAATTTACTGGTAAAAAGCTGTTGGCCGGCTTCCTTGCCTTTGCCTGACTTCCGAATGGTGCGAATTTTCAACGAGTAACGCGCGGGGCGCTCAAGAACGAGCAGCGCGATTTGAAACAACGGATAAGCGCGACCAGTGAGGCGGATTTCCTTTGCGATGGATTCCACACCCTGTGTGTCCGGCACGAAATCCACTTTGATGTCCAGCTGCTGCACCTCAGGGCGCTGAGGTTTGCCGCCGCGCTGTTGGCGTGCATCGCGGTTGCCTCGCCCTTGATTTTGTTCTCCACCGCCTTGGCGGCGATCGCCACGTGGGCCGCCTTTGTTTCCACCACCACCGCTGTCACCACGTTGAGCTTGGCGGTTTGTGGGGCGGCGATCGTTGGCGGGTTTGCGGTCGCCACGCGGGGGACGACGATCATCCCAACCGCCTTTGCGTCCACGTGGGCGTTCTTGTTCGCCCTTGTGGTTGGCGTATTTGTTCACGCCCGTATCTTCCTGAGCCCAGTCGGGCAGGAATTGCAGGTCGAGAGACAGTTCGTTGTCGGGTTCAGCGCTCATGCACGGGCCTGAAATAAATCAGGTGGACTCGGAAAGGTTGGAATGTTTTGCGCGAAAAGGCAAGCCCCGCGTGCTGGTTTTCGGGTTGTGAACTGTTGCCCAATATCCTCGGCTTGCGCGCTGCGGCAGTGCCGGCCTAAACTGCGTTTGTGGCCCACGCTGAATTTGTTCACCTGCACGTGCACAGCGAGTTTTCGATGCTCGATGGGGCTTGCCGTCTGGACAAATTGGTAGACCGCGCGGCGGAGTTGGAGTTTCCCGCGCTGGCGATTACCGATCACGGGGTAATGCACGGGGTGGTGGATTTTTATGAAAAGGCCCGCGCGGCCGGCGTGAAACCGATCATCGGCTGCGAAGTTTACATTGCGCCGGGCAGTCGGTTTGATAAAAAGGCGAATAGCCGAGGCAGCAAAGACGGCTACAATCATTTGCTACTACTTGCCGAGAACGAGGCCGGCTACAAAAACCTCGTGCGCCTCACCACGGCTGCGCATCTCGAAGGTTTCTATTACAAACCGCGCATCGACAAAGAATTGCTCGAGCAACACAAGGAAGGCCTCATCGCCTTTAGCGGCTGCCTTGCAAGCGAGATTCCGCAGGCCATCATGCGAGATGACCCCGACAAAGCGCGCGCAGGCATCGATTGGTTTAAGCAAATCTTCGGCAAGGAACGATTCTTTCTCGAGCTGCAAAACCACGGCATCAACGAGCAAGCCACGGTGAACGCCCAACTCATCCCGTGGGCGAAGGAGTTTGACCTCAACCTCGTCGCCACGAATGACGTGCATTATCTCAAGCGCGAACACTCGCACGCGCACGACGCTCTTATTTGCATCGGTACCCAAACGCACTTGAGCGATCCCAACCGGATGCACTACGTGCCGGAACAATTTTATCTGCGCGACGCCGACGAGATGGCCGCACTCTTCAACGAAGTGCCCGAGGCCGTGCGAAACACGCTTGCCGTAGCCGAGCAGTGTAACGTGGAAATCGAATTGGGTGAGCTACACTATCCGGTTTATGACCCGCCGGAACTGTTCACGCGCGAAGGTTTCCTGCGCCATCTCGTGGCCAAAGCGATGCAGCTGCGCTATGGCATCAGCTGCGAAGCGAAGGGTGAAGAGTTTATTTGCACCTCCATCGAGGATGCCAATTTGCTGCCAAATTTTGAAGCTACGGAGGAAACAAATCCCGCTGATTTAAACGACCCCGCAGTGGCCGCGGCGTTGGAGAAGGTGATTGACCGCATCCAAGTGGAGCTGGGTGTCATCGAGAAAATGGGCTTCACAAGTTACTTTTTAATCGTTGCCGATTTTATTCGGCACGGTCGCAATAATGGGATTGCCTGCATTGCACGCGGTTCGGCGGCGGGTTCCTTGGTGACGTATTTGCTACAAATTTCCAACGTCGATCCCTTGCGCTATGGCTTGCTCTTCGAGCGTTTTCTCAACCCCGATCGCGTCAACCCGCCGGACATTGATATCGACATTCCAGATGATCGCCGACCGTTCCTCATCGAGTACGTGCGCGAAAAATACGGACGCGATTGTGTGGCACAGATTATTACATTTGGAACCATGGGCTCCAAATCCGTTATCCGCGATGTGGGCCGCGTGATGGGGCTGAGCTACGGCGAATGCGATCGGCTCGCGAAAATGGTGCCCGATGAACTGAAGATAACCCTCGAACGCGCACTCAAACAATCGCCCGACTTGAAGTTGGCTTATGATTCCGAGGAGTCCACGCGCGAACTCATCGACACCGCGTTTGTACTCGAAGATCTCACACGCAATTCCTCCGTGCACGCTGCCGGCGTCGTCATCGGCGCCGAGCCTCTGGTCAATGTGCTGCCGCTCAAGACCGATGCCGAGGGCGCAGTGGTCACCCAATACCCGATGGGCCCGGTGGGCGATTTGGGGTTGTTGAAAATGGATTTTCTTGGGCTCAAAACGCTCACCGTCATCCGCAACACATGTCGGTTGGTGAAAGAAACAAAAGGCATCGAGATTGATATCGACGACGTGCCGCTGGACGATCAGGCCACGTACGATCTGCTAAACGACGGCCGAACCGTGGGCGTTTTCCAATTGGAATCAGGCGGCATGCGCGATTTGTGCCGCAAGTTCCAACTCGGCGCGGTGGAACACATCACCGCGTTGGTCGCACTCTATCGACCGGGACCGATGGATCTCATCCCCGATTTCATCAAACGCCGCCATGGTGATGTGGAAATCCGCTACGAACACCCCCTGCTTGAAAGCATTTCCAGTGAGACGTACGGCATTTTAATTTATCAGGAGCAAGTGATGCAAGCCACGCAGTTGCTCGCTGGCTACACGCTCGGCGGCGCGGATTTGCTGAGACGCGCAATGGGCAAAAAGAAAATTTCCGAAATGGCTAAACAACGCGAGACGTTTGTCAAGGGCTGCAAGGAAACCAACGACATCCCGCCCGCGCAGGCCAACAAAGTTTTTGATTTGCTGGAAAAATTTGCCGGCTACGGCTTCAACAAATCGCACGCTGCCGCGTATGCCATTGTCGCTTACCAAACCGCGTGGCTGAAGACCCATCATCCCGTTGAGTTTTTGTCCGCCGTGTGCACCAATGACATGGGCGACACCGCCAAGCTCACCATCCTCATCACCGAGGCCAAGGCAATGGGGCTCGAGGTGCTGCCGCCCGACCTCAACGAAAGCCGCACAAATTTCGCCCCCGCGCGTGATGGCAAAGTCATCCGCTACGGACTCGCCGCCATCAAAGGCGTGGGTGAAGCCGCTGTGGAAGCGATGCTCACCGCGCGCGACCAGGACGATCCCGATCCCTTTTCATCACTCAGCGATGTTTGCAACCGAGTGGACCTGCGCGCGGTCAATCGCAAGGTGCTCGATGCGCTCATCAAAGCGGGCGCGTGCGATAGTTTTGGCCAAAGCCGCGCCAGCTTGTGCGCGCAAATTGAGCGCACACTCTCTCGTGCCTCCAGCGCCGCCGCCGATCGTGCGCGTGGTCAGGAAACTCTCTTCGGCATGCTCGATGCCGGAAATTCCGAGGACGATGAAATTCCCGCCGCCCTGCGTAACTTACCAGAATGGGATGACGCGGAACGTCTCGCTTACGAAAAGGAACTGCTTGGTTTTTATGTAAGCGGCCACCCGCTCACACCGCATTTGGGCACACTCAAACACTACGCCACCCACCAAGTCACCGATCTCAATGAACTGAACGATCGCACCATCTCGCGCGTAGGTGGTTTGGTATCGGCAGTGAAACGCGCTATCTCCAAAAAAACTGACAAGCCCTACTGCACCGCCACTGTGGAGGACATGACCGGCCAAGTCACCGTGCTGTGCGTGGGCGACAATTACGAAAAATTTAACGAACAATTTGAACTCAACAAACCCTTAATGGTCATCGGTGAAGTGAACAACAGCGAAGACGTCCCCAAAATTTTTCCGGTCGACGTTTTTCCGCTCGATCATGCCCCGGCCAAATTTACCAAACAAGTGCACCTCCGCATCAAAACCGAAGCCATCGCGCCCGATGCAATGGACGGTGTGCGCGAACTAGCCGAGGCCCATCCCGGAAAAACCCCTCTACTCCTCTGCCTCCGCCAACCCGGCGGCGAATCCGTCTTTGTCGAAGCCGACGAGCGCTTCAATGTCACCCCCGGTCTCGCCCTCGCCGCCGACGCCAACGAGCGATTTGGTGATGCCACCTACTACCCTAAGGTCGATCCCACCCTCCCCGAACCCCCACGACGCCGTTACGCCAAAAAGAACAACAACGACAGCCAATAAAAAAAGGCGGCCCGAAGGCCGCCTTAGGTAATTGGATTTTAGAACGATTATTCCTCTACCTTGCGATCAATCGTCACCGGTTTGTATCCGCCGATGGATTTGAAGTAGAGCATCATCAGCAGATAAATCACCGCCATTATCGCTGGAATAAATGAATCCGCAACTAATGTCTTCCGGTCTCCCGCAATGCTGGCGCGATGAGCCATTCGCTCCTCTGACGTCAAAGCCGCCAGAGCCGCGTTTTTGTTGGAGTTGCCTTCTGCCTTGAATACTTCGGCTTCCACCAGCGTAGCCTTGAGAGCATCCAAGTCGGAAAGCCCTTTCACGGCATCATCCACCGCCTTTTGGGCTGCTTCGGTTTCCTTGGCATTTTCTTCCAATTCCTTTTTGTGGGCGGCTGCCTTATCACGCAGTTCGTCGTATCCGGATTCCCATTCCTTGGCCCCACCCAGTTTTTCAGCAATTTCGTCGGATTCTTTCTCCAAGGCTTCGCCGTCCTTCTTCAACTTTTCCACCATGGTTTCATTAGCCTTTTGCTCTTTTTCAAGCCGCTTTTTCTCATCGTCATAACCATCCTTGGGAAGAATTTTCCGAGCCGAGGCAAGCTTTCCCTGCACCTCACCCATTTTTTTGGCATCAAGTCCCCGTGCCTCGCTGAAGAACAGGAATTTAGAAGTGCCCTCATTTTGGTATTGAGCGTATACTGCCTCACTCTCCGCCTTGAGCGCCTCACCAGCAAACCGGTCTTTTGAGTAACCTAGTCCGGGAGAGCCAATCAGGCCTGCAGACAGCATGCCTATACCGCCCATAATGCTAATTGCAATGGCACCCGTGCGCGGATACCGATCCGAAGCCACGGCCAACATCGTAGGCCAAAAAAATGTTTTTCCGATGCCATAAATTGCCAGCGCAACAAACGCGCCCGCAAAAGTTTCAATCCCACTGGCAAGGTTTAGACCCAGACAAGCGAGCACGGCACAGACAAAAAGAATTCCGATTGGCGAGAGCCCTAGTTTTTCCTCTATCCAACCCGCACAAAAGCGCAGGCCAAACATCATCATCGAGGTGAACACAAACAGAATTTTCCCCTGCTCGGTCGAAAGAATGTTGCCAGTGATATTCTGAATCCATTGATCCGTACCCAGTTCCACCGCGCCCACCAATGCGTGTGTAATGAAGAGCACGAACAGTAAAACCGCACCCATTGCCCAGCGCATTGTAACGCCCATACCCACCATCAACGCGGCCGCAATAATGAGCGTGCCCAAGTGTGGAAGATTAAAGGCAATTTGCGCAAAGATGGCGAGTAGCCCGCACATCATCAACAGCATCCACGACTGTGCGGGAATCTCTGTTTGCCGACGCGTCATTACACCCGCCACCACCACCAGTAACACTCCGAGCATCCAAGCGCTGGCCTTGTCCATTCCGAGGTTGGTACTGAAGAACAGAACCAACAAGTACGCGACCACGAGCGCGCCCAGCACGCCCACGTCGCGGAACATTTCGCCCAAGCCCAGTCCTTTTTCAGAAGCCTCCGATTTCGGGAATTTTTGGCCAAAGAACATCCAGCCGTACATCACTGTGGGAATCAGGTACAACGACAGTTGCTCTTTCCAGCCCCAGCCCAATTTGTCGCCCAAAATCCAACCGCACATACCGCCTAAGACCAGCCCGGCCGGCCAACTTGCGTGCAGGATGTTTAGGTAATGCGTGCGTTTTTCCGGGAAGAGTCTTGCAACCAACGGATTCGCCACCGCCTCAAGCACACCGTTCGCTGCGGCAAAAATAAACATCCCCCAGAAAAGGAATTTGTAAACCGTGGCCCCACCCATTTCCGCATCGGGCATAAAAGTCACGAAAGCCGACAACACGTGCAAAGCAAACGCCGCAACCACCAGCTTGCCGTAGCCCAGTTTATCGACCAGAAAACCGCCAATGATGATACCAAAGCAAAAGCCAGTGAAACCTGCGCCTCCAATCGCGCCCAGCTCCGCGCCGGAGAAGCCGTACTCGCTACCCCAAGTTCCGAAAATACCGCCACGAATGGCGAAGCCCACGCCGGCGGCCAAAATAGCCATAAAACCAGCCCACAATAATCGCATACGATTTTTTTCTTCACTCATAATAGTTTTCTTTGATTAAATAGGGAGACCCTCGTTGGCAAACATGGGACGTGGCCGACCTCCTTGAGCGGTTGGCCTTATTACAATATTGCCAAAAAGTCAATCGGAAAACTACTTCCGTGGACCATAACCTTTAGCAGGTTTGCCGTTTTCGTCGAGCTTGTCGCACGCCCACAGGAGACCACGGGTGAGGTAGCCGAGGTAGGTTTCGGTTTCCATCGTTTCGTTGTGATGGCCGATGGTGGTGCCAAATACGCGGGCTTTGCCGTATTGGTTCACCCAAATACAGGGGTGATCTTTCTTGGTGCGCGCGCCGTGGGCTTGGCCGAGCACGGTGGTGTTCGGCCATACTTTTACGATTTCATAAAGTTCACCAGCCGGTGTCTTCCAGCTTTTACCAAAGCCCTGCATGATGGGGTGCTTGGGCTCCATATTTTTTATTTCAACCGCCACGTGCTGTTGATGCCGCACGGTGGTCACGCCCAAGAGTTTACGCCATTCGTCGGTCAACTTGTCCGCTGCACGGTAGCTGTGCATCGTGCAATGCAGCAACACCGCCGGCACACCGGAATCGCGATGGGCCGTAGCCAGTGATTCCACAAATGCCTTGTCACCGATTGCCCCAAAACATTCGTTGTGCACCACCACATCAAAATCTTTGATCCAATCTTTCTTTTTATAAATGGAAATCCGATGCGTGCGCCCCGTTCCACCCTCATGCATAATTGTCCAGTCCACGTTCGCGCGCTTGCTGATGCCCTGGCTGATGATGAGCTTTTGCTTCGCGTAATCGTGGCAGCACCCGCCCGTAATCAGCAGCGCCTTAATCGGCTCCGCCGCGCCCAAGGGCAACGCCAGCAACAGGAGAGAAAGAATAGTTTTTTTCATGGTCAATTTAGAGTCGTGTTCCGGGCAATCTATGGATGAAAAACTCTGTCGTCAACGTCCATCACGGCACCACGTTTTTTGTCCCCTGCAATTCGTTGAGCGCGCGATTGGCCACGCGGACGATGTATTTGTTGGGCTGATTTTCCAGCGCCCTTTTCAGTGCGGGGATAGCGGGCTTGGCTTGGGCGTCCATTTCGTCCAGCACGATAGCCGCCGCAAGCCGACCCCATTGGTGCTCGCTTTGCAGTTCCGCTTCCAGCACGGACAACGCCAGCTTGGATTCGCCCAGTTTGGCCAAGGCCCGCGCGGCGGCGATGCGGACGCTGGGGGATTTGTCTTTCAACGCATCCATCATTGGCCGCTTCGCGTTGATCGCTTGCGGGCCAATGTTGCCCACGCCGGTGGCGCCCCAATAACGCACGGCGGCGTCCGGATGCTGCATCGCTTGTATCATCGACGGCAACGCGTACACGCCGGAGGATGCCATTGCGGCGGCGTTGCCAAGTTGGGCGTTCAATTTGCTTTTACCTTTGAGGATATTGTAGCGCGCACTGGTGGCCTTTTCGCGAATCTCAATTTCCGCTTCGGGCAAGAGGCCGAGGTCGCCCGTGCGTTTCACCCAATCCGAATGGGCAGCGCGCAGTTCTTTCAACTTGTCGGCGTGTTTGCGCTCGCCGGCGAGGTTGTGAATTTCGTGCGGGTCGGTTTCCAAATCGTACAATTCCTCCGTGGGCTTGGTGGGGGCTATGAAAAGTTTGGCTGCCGGCGGCAATTTTCCCGCATCGGCCACGCGGCGAATCTCCCGCATCGTCGCGCCCTTTTCCGGCGTGTTCATATATTGATAGTACGTCTTGAGCGGTTCGTAATTTCGGATGTACCGATAACGCGGGCCGCGCACACTGCGGATGATGTCGTAGCGTTCATCCATACGATCGCGCGCGCCGAATACGAACTTGCGCGGCGTACCGCCAATGAAGCTGCGGCCCTGCATGTGCTTGGGAATTTCCAGTCCGGCTAAATTCAAAACCGTGGGACCAAAATCAATCGAACTCACCAGCCGATTGTTCACACCCGCTTTCAAGCCCGCCGACTTCGGCATCCGCACGATGAGTGGAACACGCGTGCCCGAATCGTACAGCCACCGCTTCGCGCGCGGCAGGCCGACGCCGTGGTCACTCCAGAAAAAAATGATCGTGTTTTCGTAAAGGCCATCCGCCTTGAGCTGCGCGATGAGGTTGCCCGCCCACGCGTCCATGGCGGTGATGAGCTCGTAATTGCGCTTCCAATCCTCGCGCACGATTGGTGTGTCCGGATAATACGGTGGCAATATGAGTTTTTTGGCATCCTGCCGTTGTGAGGGCTTGAGGCCGGCCGTCACCGATTTGTATTTTGCCTCACTCGCGATTCCGCTTTCGTGGCAGCCGGTGAAGTTGAACACCGCAAAAAACGGCTGCCCCTTTTTCCGATTGCGCCAATGCCCTTTACGACCGGAAAAATCCCAGGTTTCTTTCGGATGACGAAACTGATAATCCGTCTTGGAATTGTTCGTGCAATAATACCCCGCCTCGCGCAAGTACATCGGGAAGGGTTTAATGTGTTTGGGCAACACCGCTTTGCAGCGCATGTGATGTGTGCCGAGTGTGGTTTGGTACATGCCGGTGATGATGCCCGAGCGGCACGGGGCGCACACGCCAGCCGTGGTAAACGCGTGCGTATAGCGCGTGCCCTCCGTTGCGAGTTTATCGAGATGCGGCGTGATGGCATTCGCATCGCCGTAGCAACCGAGATGCGGGCTGATGTCCTCCGCCGAGAGCCAGAGAATATTCGGCCGGTCAGCCGCCTTCAAAGCGCCCGCCGTCATTACACAAACCGCCAGCATCCAAATATGAATTCGCATGCGCTGAGGGTATTTGATTTGCTCATTCGCTGGCCAACCCTAAAATAGCCGCACGCTTTCATTATGAAAAACTGCATCCTGCTTCTCCTGTTAATTTTCGCCCCGGCCGCAACCTCCTTCGCTGCACCGCCGACCGGTCAAATTCATATCGGTTGGGCGATGACCAGCATCACGCCGGAGCAGCCGGTCGCCTTGGCGGGGCAATTTCACAAACGCATTTCCGAGCGAGTAGAGTCGCCTTGCACCGCCACGGTGTTGGCGATTGAAACGCGCAAGGGCGAGCAATCGCTCGAACAGGCCATCATGGTTTCGTGCGATTTGGTGCTCATCGCCGATCACCTTCAGCCGCGTTTGCGTAAAATGCTCGCGGGCCGGCTGCCCGGCTTTGACCCGAAAAAACTTTTTCTCAACGCCACCCACACGCACACCGGCCCGGTCACGCGCGCCATCGGCTGGTACACCGTGGACGACAAAGGCGTGCTGAAGCCGCCGGCTTACGTGGATTTCATGCTCAAGAAAATCGCGGCGGCCATCGAGTCGGCGTGGACAAACCGCGCGCCCGGCGGTGTCAGTTGGGGCCTTGGCCACGCGGTGGTGGGTTCCAACCGCCGCATGGTGTACCGCACCGCGCAGGGCCAACCGCCCTTCGGCGGCGGCACGGCGAAGATGTACGGCAGCAACAAAATCCCAGCCTTTCTCAGCGTGGAAGGCTCCGAGGATACGGGGATTGAAATGCTCTTTTTCTGGAACACAAAAAAGGAACTGACCGGCTGCGTGCTGAATGTCGCCTGCCCCTCGCAAGTGCGAGAATCGGCCCGTTACCTTTCCAGTGATTACTGGGGCAAGGTGCGGATGGAAATGAAAAAGCGACACGGCAAAAAAGTTTTTGTGCTGCCGTGGTGCGGCGCGGCCGGCGACCAATCGCCGCACGTCCAATACCGCAAAGGTGCCGAGGCCCGCATGCGCAAACTGCGCGGCGATCTCGCTGCGGACGAAGTGATTGCCCAGCGCATCGTGAACGCCGTGGACATCGCGCTGCCCGCCGTGAAAAAAGACATCCGTACCGAGGTGCCATTCGGCCATCATGTCGAGACGCTCAAGCTACCGCGCCGACTGGTGACGCGCTCGGAAAAAGAATGGGCGCAGGCGAAGGTCGGCAGCGTACTGGCCAAACCTGCCGACAAACGCACCAGCGCCGAGGAGTCGCACCGTCGCTGGAACCAACACGTCCTCGACCGATTCAACGAACAAAAGACTCACCCGAAGTTTGAAATGGAACTGCACGTGCTGCGCCTCGGCGACGTGGCGGTGGCGACCAATCCTTTCGAGCTGTTCCTCGATTTTGGAATGCGCATGAAAACGCGCTGCAAAGCGCCGCAGACTTTCATCGTACAACTCGCCTGCTCCTCCGGTTGGTATCTACCCACTTTGAAGGCCGCGACCGGCGGCGGCTACAGCGCCATCATCCAAAGTAACCTCGTCGGCCCCGAGGGCGGCGACGTACTGGTGAACCGCACGGTGGAACTTATCAACGCGATGTGGGCGAAGTAGCCGTCTACCACTTATCCGTCCGAAAAGGCGTCATTGGCAGACCGGATTTGTTGACGAGGTTGACGTTCGGATTATCTCCCCAGCCATAGCGCACAGCCACCGGTTTTTTTACTGCCTCGCAGGAAACTTGCACCGCGCCATCCGCGTT
>JAPKEI010000388.1 GCA_028872685.1 Verrucomicrobiota bacterium
GTTGCCCCAGGCGATGTTGGCGGTGCTTTCGCCGGTCACGAGGCGGCCGAGTAATTTACCTTTGGGCGAGAGCACCAATACACCGCCGGCGCCAGTGGCGAAAACATTGCCTTTCGCATCGACTTTGAGGCCGTCGCCTCCGCTTCGGGGAACACGATTGTCCTTGGAGGAATCAAAAAACGCTCTTGGTTTGCCGAGATTGCCGTCTGTTTGCACTGGGAAGGCGCGCCAGACCGGATCGTTTCCGTCGCTGTTGGCCACATACAATATTTTTTCATCCGGCGAAAATCCGATGCCGTTCGGCCGGGATATGCCTTTATACTGGACGGTCACGATCCCATCTTTTTGCACCCGGTAAACCCCGCAAAAATCGATCTCGCGCATCGGATCCTCGGCGCGCTTGGGCAACCCGTAAATCGGGTCGGTGAAGAAAATATCTCCGTTGCTTCGGATGGCCAGATCGTTCGGGCTGTTGAGCCGTTTGCCGTTCCATCGATCGGCAAGGGTGAGTTTGCCGCCGCCCTTGGTGACAACTGATATGCGGCGGTCACCGTGTTCGCACATCACCAATCGGCCTTGAGCGTCGAGGGCGAGTCCGTTGCTGCCGGGTTCGCGTCCGTAATCGGCAACGCCGGTGTAACCAGCCGGTTTCATGAATGTTGATGCGCCAACGCCTTCCTGCCATTTCATCACGGCATTATGTGGGATATCCGAAAAGAGCACGTATCCGCCGAACTTGTTGTTTTCCTCCGGCACCCAAACGGGCCCTTCCGACCAGTCAAAGCCGCCGCAGAGAACTTCGATCTTGGCGCCTTTTGGGATCAGTTCATCCAGCGCCGAGTCAAACCGATCCACTCGCCCGATGTGTGCGAAGTTGGTGGTATTCTGTGCGGTAACCGTGCCGTGCAGGCAAACGAGGAGTAATACAGTAAAGATTTGTTTCATTTTCAAGTACTCGGAAAGAAGGACATTCAGCATCGGTGCTGGCAGTAAGTCGAGTTTTTCCCATGTGGCTGCGCTTGGCCAAGTGCTAGGCGGCGGGGTTTTTGGCGGCATTGAGGTTCTGCCCGTGACGCTCCTGGGGAATCGCCGAGTACAGGCGCCACACGGCAAAAATAGACAGTCCAACGATCGGTATCGCGATTCCGAAACTCATCGAGTAACCGCCCTGAGAAGCGAGCAGATAGCTCAGGCAGGTGCCGAGCATCATTGCGAACACGCCGACGCAGTCCATGCAGGTGTAGTCGGTGCCGCCGTAAGTTTTGCGACTCCAATCCATCATCACTGAAAAAAGCGCTACGGTGGTCATGCCGGAAATAAGATGATCAACCACGACCACAGGCAGGACCGCATTCATTGTCTGATGCTCTGGTTGCATCGCCAGCAGCATATAACCCAGTGCTGGCACCGCCTGCAAACTGCCGAAGAAAAGCAACGCCCGCAGGCGGCCAAGCCGATTAGCCAGACTCCCGGCCAAGACTGCCCCACCAAGCGCTGCCACTGGCGCGACCACGCCGAGCACGAAACCGATTTGCTCAAAGCCCATTCCCCAATCCTTGAACATTGTTGGAAGAAGCGACCGGATGAAGCCTTCGAGCAACCGATACGCAGCAACCAAGCCGAGAATCCTCAGCACCTTGGGCTGGCGGATGAAGTCGGCGATGCTGCCCCAGGTTTTCCTTGGAGCTTGGCCAAGCACGGAGTAGTTGCCGGATGCGGACGTTCGGTTCAGCACGATCGGGATCGTGGCCAAGACATAAATCACCGCCATGGACAGCAGGGCATTGCTCCAGCCAAGAGAGCCGAACAGCATCAGTATCACTCCGCCGCCGACCACGTAACCGAGCCAAAACGAGCCGACCTGCACGGCGTTGGCCCATCCGCGTTCGCCAAAGTTTAGCAGGCTAATCGCATGGCCGTCAGTAGAGACATCCTGCATCGAACTAAACACGTTGATCATGAGCACGCCGAGAACGAACATCGAGATCGACCCACCGAGTTGCCACAAAGCCAAGCCGGCCATCACGCCTGCGGTGATTAACTGCACCGGGATAATCCACGAACGATACTTGCCCTGTTTCTCCGAGTGAAAACGATCGACCAGGATCGACCAGAGAAACTTCAGCATCCAAGGCGTGTAAAGTGCAGGGTAGAAAAGCGCGATTTGCTCCAGCGAGATGCCGCTATCCCGAAATACCACCGGCACCGTGTGACGGAAAAAACCATTGGGAATGCCTTGCGAAAAATAAAGAGCCCCAATCACTCCGATCTTGGTTGTGGTGCTTCGATTCATCGCTGGCAGCAGGCCGGGGAATGTCGGGGGCAATTAGGCGCGAATTCAATCACGGATTTCGCCTAAGGCTAGGCAAGTAGCATGAACAATCCGATCACGCCGGCTGCGGCGC
>JAPKEI010000050.1 GCA_028872685.1 Verrucomicrobiota bacterium
CTACAGCGAGCGGATGGGCTGTTCACTTCGCCGGAACAAGCAGAACTCAAGCGCGTGGCGGAATGGGCGGCGGAAACGGAGGACGGCAGTTTGTCCGGCCTTGATGTGGAGCCAGACCCCAAAGTGTGGGAGGCTATTTGCTCCGAGCGCGGCCTGTGCTCGCCAAAGTTTTGCGGACGCGGCAGCGAGAATGCATCACTACACGGCGAATGTTTTTTCCAAAAAGCCCGACGCCGTTTTCTCAGTGCCGATGTGTTGGTGCTCAATCACTCACTCTTTTTTGCGAACCTCGCGATGACGCTCGACAACGAAGCTGCGAACGACGATGAGGATGACGACGAAGGTGTGGGCGACGGGCTGTTGTTCAAAAATGATTTTGTAATTTTTGATGAAGCGCAGCATCTCGAACGCGTGGCGTCACGTCACATTGGGCTAAGCGTTTCGAGCGGACAAATTCGGTTCAATCTCCAGCGCCTGTGGAATCCGCGCACGGAGAAAGGTATCTTGTCGCTGCTGCGCAAGGGCGACGTGGTGAAGGGCGTGGCGGAAACGCTCGGTGAGGCGGATAAACTTTTCGATGAGGTGGAAACCGCCTGCAACGCCACGCACGACAAATCAGCGCGCCGCCAGCGTGACTGGAATGAACTGCGCGTGCGCGAGACGGATTTTGTGGAGGACACGGTGTCGCGTCCGCTGCAAAACCTGCGCGAGGCGCTCGGTCATCTCATCGAGGCCACCGAGGGCGATGAGGAAACCACCGCCGAACTCATCGAATGCAACCGGCGCATCGCCGAGATTCGCGAGGCGGTTTCCGTGTTCATCGGGCAATCGGCCGAGCAGCACGTTTACTGGGTGGAACGCTCCGGCCGACAACGCCAAAATCTCACGCTCAACGCCGCACCCATTGACACCGCCGCGTTTCTGCGCCGGCGCGTGTTTGGCAGCGGTTCGCCCGTCATCTGCACCAGCGCCACACTGGCGGTGGAGGATCCGGAACGCTGCGAACTGCCGCCCGAACAAAGGGCGATGTGCCCCGGCTTGGAATATTTCATCAATCATGTCGGCGCGGAAACTTCCCGCCGTGCGCAGCTCGGTTCGCCTTTTGATTATCAAACCCAAGTGAAATTATACGTGGCCGGAAAAATGCCCGACCCGCGCGCGGATGAATACGGCGAGGCACTTGTGCAATGGATCGGCCATTTTATTCGGATGACGCATGGCAAAGCGTTTGTGCTCTTCACCAACGGCAAGCTGATGCGTGAGGTGGCGGAGGAAATGGAGCCGCTCTTCGATGAGCTGGGCATCCGCGCGTTCGTCCAGGGCACCGGCACACCGCGCGCCACGATGCTCGAGCAATTCAAAAACGATACGGACTCGGTGCTGTTCGGGCTGGATAGCTTTTGGCAAGGCGTTGATGTGCCAGGCGAATCGCTGAGCAACGTCATCCTCACGCGACTGCCCTTCGCCGTGCCGGACCACCCCCTTATTGAAGCACGAGTGGAGGCGATTGAGGCGCGCGGCGGCAATGCGTTTATGGAATTTAATTTGCCAGAGGCGATTTTAAAATTCCGCCAAGGCGTGGGCCGCCTTATCCGTACCCAGGATGACAGCGGCATTGTCGCCGTGCTCGACAACCGCGTGCTTACCAAGCGTTACGGCCAGAAATTCATCGATGCCCTGCCACGGATGGAGTTGGAAATCGTATGATGCGCGCGGGCTTGCCTCCTGCTGTCAGCTTGTTAAGCTCTCCTCATGTCCGACATTGCCGAATTTGTTCATTCTAACGCCGCCAAAGTGTCGCCCAAAATTTTGCATGGGATTCATCTGAAGCTGCCGCAGTTGAAGCTTGAGTTTGCTGAGATTCACGCGCCGAAATATCCACACCTTGTCGATCAGCTTGAGCTGTTGGCCGATGTGATCGAAGATTACGCTGAGGGCGCGGATGAGGAAATTCCGTTTTTCGTGGTGGCAGAATCCTGTTTCGCCCTCGCCTATGCGCACAAGCAAACGCATCTCATCCCAGACCATGTGGCCGATGTGGGATATGCCGACGAATCTGCTGTGGTACGTACTGTGTTTATCGAGAACGAAAAGGCCCTCAGCGAATACTGCAAACGCCACGGACTCGACTTCGCGGAAGCGACCACCGGCGCGTAGTTTCTTTTCCCATTTACAAACGCACGGGGATCGTTAGCTTTGGGGCCTCCATGAAACACATCCCCGCTCTTTTACTCACGTTCGCCTTTGCAGCTGTTGCGGTGGCTGAAGACCTCCGCATTGGCCTCATTGGGCTGGATACTTCACACGTCATTGCCTTCACCAAAATAATTAATGATCCCAAAGCCACCGGCCCACTTGCGAATGCAAAAGTGGTCGCGGCCTTCAAGGGCGGTAGTCGCGACATCCCGTCCAGCGCGGATCGCATTGATAAATACACCGAAACGCTCACGAACGAATACGGCTTGAAGCTCTACCCCACCATCGCTGAGTTGTGCAAAAACGTGGACGCTATTATGCTCGAGAGCGTGGATGGCCGGCCCAAAGTGCGCCAAGCCATTCCGGTGATTGACGCGGGCTTGCCGCTGTTCATCGACAAGCCAATGGCTGGTTCATTGGCTGATGTGATTTTCATTTTTGATTACGCCAAGAAAAAGGGCGTGCCCATTTTCAGCTCGTCCTCTTTGCGCTACGGGAAAACGAACCAAGCCATTCGCCACGGCTCCATCGGCATCGTCACCCGCGCCGAAGTGCACAGCCCCTGCTCGCTGGAAGTGCATCACCCGGATTTATTTTGGTACGGCGTGCACGGCTGCGAATCGCTCTTCACCGTGATGGGCACCGGCTGCCAAAGCGTCGTGCGGCGAACCACCGCCGATGGTAAAATCGAAGTAGTCGGCACGTGGAAAGGAGTCCAAACCAATCGAATTGGAATCTTCCGCGAAGGCAAAGGCTACGGCGGCAAAGCAAAAGGCACCAAAGGCGAAAGCGAGGCGGGCGGCTACGACGGCTATGCGCCGCTCGTGGTGGAAGCGGTAAAAATGTTCCAAACCGGCAAAGTGCCCGTGGGCGCCCAAGAGACAATCGAGATGTTCGCCTTCATGGCCGCCGCCGATGAAAGTAAACGCCGAGGCGGCAAGCCGGTGACGATTCAGGAAATGATCGAGCAAGCGCGGCAGTGAGTTGGTACGGCGCGCTGTCCCGTCACCCCGCCCTACCCCAACTTCAAAAAATTCCGCAGCAACGTCCGGCCGTCCTCGGTGAGGATGCTTTCGGGGTGAAACTGCACGCCCCAAATCGGGTGTTCCTTGTGGCGTAATCCCATCACCTCGCCGGCCTCGGTCTCAGCGGTGATTTCGAGGCAGTCCGGCACGGTGTCGCGCTTGACGACGAGTGAGTGGTAGCGCGTCGCGACGAAGGGGTTGGGCATGCCCGCGAATAGAAATTTTTCGTCATGCGAAATGGGCGAGGTTTTTCCGTGCATGATTTGGTCGTTCACCACCACCTCAGCACCGAAGGAATGCCCGATGCATTGGTGCCCGAGGCACACGCCCAGCAGCGGCGTACGCGGGCCGAAGGTTTGGATAATGTCGTTGGATAACCCTGCCTCGCGCGGCGTGCACGGCCCGGGCGAAATCAGAATGCGCTCCGGTTTCAGCACTTCGATTTGTTCCAGCGAGATTTCATCATTCCGATGCACCTCCATCGCCACATCCTCCTCGCCCAAATATTGCACGAGGTTGAACGTAAACGAATCATAGTTGTCAATGACGAGCAGCATTGATTTACTTTTTTGCCTTCCGCTTGGGCTTAGGCATTTTGAATAGCTCCAACTGCGGGGCGGCGAAGAGATCGTAGTTTTTTAGGATGCGGATGATTTGGAGGAGGTCGCTTTTTTGGTAGTTGCGGTTGACCTCAATGTGGTCGATGAGGTCGGAAAGCATCGTGCGGAAGGCGATGACGGCGTCGATGCCCTTGGCGCGGAGGACGTCGATGCTCTGCTGGCGGGCTTCGCCGGTGGCGGGGAGGGCGGGGACCACGAGAATTTTTGTGAGGGGCCCGGGGCCGCCGAAGGCGCTGGTGGCGCGGGCGAAGGTTTCGGGGCCGGCAAAGCGGAACATTTCTGGCGCATGGGCGAGCACGGCTTGGGTGAAGACCTCGGTGTGCCACGCTTTCACGACCACCACGGCGCGGGTGAGGTGCTTGAGATCGTCGGCGGATTCTAGCACGAAGGGGACTTCACTTTCATCAGCGGGCCCGCCGGGATTATGCACGTAAAAATCAACTTCATCATCCTCGCGCTTGGGTGCGATATGCTTGCGCTGCTGCCGCACAAAGAAGCCGTGCAACTCGAAGAACTCGCGGACGATGGTTTCGCTAACGGCCACTGGTTTAGTTGAGGGTTGAGGGTTGAGGGTTGAGGGATTGGCGGATGGACGCGGGAGAAACTTTTTGGCCGGTGATGACTTGGCCGATTTTTTTGGCGAGAACGAAATTGATTTGGCCAGCGGTGACTTTTTTATCAAGTTGGATGGCGGTGAAGAGGCGGCGAGTTTGAGCGGGGGTTAGTTTTACTTGGGTGGGGAGACCGGCGTTTTCAAAAAGAGTGGCGATGCGGACGGTGTCTTTTTCGGGGAGGCCGGTTTGACCTTGGGAAATTTTGGCGGCGGTGACTTGGCCGATGCTGATGGCTTCGCCGTGGAGATATTTTCCGTATTTGGAAATGGCCTCGAGGCCGTGGCCGAGGGTGTGGCCGAAGTTCAGTATGGCGCGCAAGCCGGTTTCTTTTTCATCTTGTCCAACGACTTCAGCTTTGATTTGGCAGCAGCACGCGATGACGGCCGTAAGGGTGGCGGGGTGCTGCTTCAGCAGCTTGGGCAGTTCGCGCTCGAGGCGGGCGAAGAGTTTGGCATCGTAAATGATACCGTATTTGATGACCTCCGCAAGGCCGGCGCGAAACTCTCGCTCGGGCAAAGTGCGTAGCGTGTCGAGGTCGCACAGCACGAGTTTGGGTTGATGAAATGCGCCGACAAGATTTTTGCCAGCGGGGAGATTCACGCCGACCTTGCCGCCCACGGAGCTATCGACCTGCGCGAGGAGCGTAGTGGGCACTTGCACAAAATCAATGCCGCGCAAGTATGTGGCGGCCACGAATCCGGCCAAGTCGCCGACAACGCCCCCGCCGAGGGCAACGATGAACGAGCCGCGCTCGATGCGGTGTTTGGCAAGTTGATCGTAACACGCTTGTACGTTTTTGAGCGTCTTGGCCTGTTCCCCGGCGGGTTGGCCAATGAAGACGGGCGCAAAGCCGGCGGCCTTGAGCGAGGCGAGGGCAGGTTTGCGATAGTGGCGGGCGACGGTGGCATCGGAGATGACCGCACAACGTTGGCCGAGCTTGAGACGGGCGCAGTGTTTGCCGAGATCCGCAAGCAACCCCGCCGCGATGTGAATCGGGTACGATCGATTTGCCAGCGGTACCTTGACCGTGCGCACGGCGGGTTAGGCGCTCGCCTGTTCAGCGGCGTAAAGGGTGATGCCCTCCACACGCAAACGACGGGTTTCGCCGCCGAGTTCAAATTCGATTTCCTCGCCGGCGGTGCTGCCGAGGATGGCCTGTCCCATCGGGGTGAGGTAGCTGATGATGTTTTTATCGGGATCGCCATCCCACGCGCCGAGCAGCGCAAACTCCTCGCGAACGCCGCTGCCGAGATGAGTAACCGTAACGCGCGTACCCACGTTCGCAGCGGCGGGGTCGGCCTCGGAATAGTTCATCCCGCGCGCGCGATCGAGGTCGCGCTCCCATTCGGCCTGCAGCGCGGTCAGCACTTTTTGTTGTTCTTTGGCGGCTTTGAATTCGTGGTTCTCGCGGAGGTCGCCGTACTCGCGGGCGATTTCGATCTCCTTGGAGTTGGCGGGGATGCGCCGTTGCTTCAAGTCCTCCAATTCCGCCGCCCGCCGTTCGAGGCTGGCCCACGACACCATCAACGTGCCTTCGCCTTCGGCCTTTTTCTCCGGCTTTTCCTTCTCGCTACCGGTGATGAAGTCCTGAATCTCCGGACGCGTCTTCACAATTTTGCCCAGCACGGATCGTTTATCCATTCCTTCAAAACACGTGGAGAGCTGGATGGCGCGAGTGATGTCCTGCACCACTTCGATATCCGCCGATCCGGTGAGCGTCTCGATGAGGTCGGTGTCGGCCAAAATATAATCGCGCAGTTTGCACGCGCGCTTTTCGTCGCTGGTCTCGCGTTCGATGGCCGAGAGCATCGCGCCGAAGGCTTCGGTCGTCAGCAAATCCGAATACGCCTCGGGGCGTTCCTTGGCCAACCACAGCAACAGATCGGCTGCGGCGGCGTGATGGTTGATGAGATGGGTCAACTCTTCCTTAAATTCCTCAGAATGGTCGTGCGCGGCGAGAAGACTCGCGCACTCACCCACCAACCGCGCGGGCACATGATTAGCCATCACCAGCAGCGAGGTCGCCCATTCCTCATTATGTGTTTGGAAGGAATCAAGCACGCGTCGTTGCCGCGCTGCCGGCACGGCGGTCACCACTGCTTTCAGCGAAGGATCCGTCTCCCACACCGTGGCCTCGGTGGGTGCGCCCTCGTCAATTTCCGCGCCCAGCGCTTTTGCTAAATCATCCCGCGCCATCACCGCCTCCAACGCTAGCGGTGCCTGCGTTTTGGCGTGGCTGGTAATTTCTTCATTCAACTTACCGAATGTACCTTCCACCATCGCGGCGACGTCATCGAGGTCGCTGGCATTCTTGGCAATCTCCACCGTCACCGCCAGTCGCGCTTTCAACCCGCGGGCACTGGAAAAATCCTGCTGCAGGCGTTCCTGCAACGGAATCTCCTGTGATTGATATTCGATGGCCTCCGTCTTTTTGGTGGGCAGCTTGAAGTGGCCGTCCTTTTTCATTTCGCGCCGCGCCGTCTCCCACCATTTTTTATAATCATCCTTGTCAATCACATCTGGCACGAGTGCCTCCTGCACTTTGGCGGTGGTGGCATAAATGCCATAGCTGTCGATGATAACTTTAATCACCTCATGATGCTGCAGCGCGGCCATTTGTTTGAGGCCGGTCATGTCCGTGGCTTTGCGCGCCTCGATGTGTTCTTTTGAAATGGGCGTGAGAATTTTGGGCGCGAACGCAAGGTCGATGCTATGGCCCGGGCGATTGTTGAAATCCACCGCCATTTTCCCGAGCACGACGTCCACGGTTTTGATGCGGCCGAAGCCCCAGCTCTTGTGCATACAAAAACCTTCAGTCGCCATTTGCACGAGGGTTTCCACATCGCCGGGGAGGATTTTCCCGGTAGCCGCCAGTTTTTCGAATTCTTCTTTCATAGGTTGGACAACGCGCCGCCCCACGATGTAGCGAAAGGACTCGCGTGACAGAGTGCGTGTGCAGATACTAGCGGCGTGCCAAGGCAAAATCCAAGAGAAATCGCAGCACGCCTCCTGCGCGAGTGGGAACGGGGTCCGGACACCGCCGACACCCTTCTGGCCGATGCCCTGCCGCACTTGCCCCCGCGCGACCGCGGCCTGTGCCAGGAACTCGTGCTGGGCGTGATCCGCCATCGCTCCGCGCTGGATTGGCTGATTGACCAAAAAACCAACGGCCGCCGACAGCAGGCCCTCGCACAAATTCTCCTGCGCCTCGGTTTGTACCAAATTTTCTGGCTCGATCGCATCCCCGGCCACGCCGCGGTGAACGAAACCGTCAACCTCGGCCGCAAGCACGACCTCGGCCCGCAAGCGGGATTTCTCAACGCCGTACTCCGAAATTGCCTCCGCGAAATGGACGACTGGCGCGCGCGCCTCGCCGATCTCCGCCGCGAACGCCCCGCCATCGGCCACTCCCATCCGCAATGGCTCGTGCAACGCTGGCAGGATCGCTGGCCGAATTATGACCAACTGCTTGAGTGGAACAACTCCCCCGCGCCCGTGTACGCCCGCCGCAACCCGCTGCGCACCACCGCCCCCGAACTGGAGGCCCAATGGAAAAACGAGGGCGCTGCCTTCGAACCCGTGAAGCGCGATTGGCTCGGTTCACACGAAATGTATCACTTACAAACCGAAGGTTCGCCCGCCGCGCTGGAGAGTTTTGCCGAAGGAAAATTTTATGTGCAGGACCCGAGCACACTCGTTTCGATTTACGAACTCAACCCGCAACCGGGCGAAAACATTCTCGACCTATGCGCCGCGCCCGGAGGCAAATCCACCGCCATCGCCGAGCGAATGAACAACGAAGGGAGCGTGCTCGCCATCGACCTTGATGAAGCGCGCCTCGGACGCTTGCGCGAGAACATCGCGCGCCTTGGTCACACCTGCATCGAGCCCAAGCCGTTACACGGCATTGATCTCAAAACCGCCGGGCCCTTCGATCGCATTCTAGTCGATGCCCCCTGCTCCAACACCGGCGTGATGCGCCGCCGCGTGGACGTCCGCTGGCGGCTGCACGCACGTGAGCTGTCCGTGCTTGCCCGCACTCAACTGGATTTACTCCAACGCGCCGCGCGACTGTTGCCCGTGGACGGCACGCTCGTGTACAGCACCTGCAGTTTGGAGCACGAAGAAAACGAAGCTGTGGTGGAAAAGTTTGTGCAAAAGCGCCGTGATTTCGAGCAGGAAATCACCCGCACAATCACACCGATGAACGATGGGGTGGACGGCGCATTCGTTGCGTGCCTGCGCCGCGTGGAGGTGGACACTACTTCGCCGGAACCAGCAGCTTGCTGATCGGCGCGTGGTCATCGGTGAGCACCGGCGACTGCTCCGCGCTTGGCGGCGCACTGGCCCGAATACGCGCCAATCGTGGCCCAAAATAAGCCGGCAACTTCGGCTGCGCCCGGCGCAGTAAATCCACCCGTGCGCGCAGTGTGGCGCTCGTTAAGCCGCCGGTATTCGCCTTCACACCCAGCAACACAATATTTTGCGAATCCGCGGCGGGAAAATGATAAACGTGTGGAAACACCGTTTTCATCGTGCGATACATCGACCCCACAATATCAGCTCGCCATTCCTGATACGTGCCAATCACGTTGTACGCCAGCACCCCGTTGGCCGTCAGATCCTCAGCCGCAAGTTGAAAAAATTCTTTTGTCGCCAAGTGATACGGAATGAACGAGCCGTACGTGTTCGACGAATACGCATCCATCATGATGGCCTCGTATTTCCGGTTTTTGTTGCGGCGCAAATATCCGCGCCCATCACTGATATGAATTGTGTGCGTTTTTGTCTCCTTCACACCGAACCATTCCTTGGCCACCTTGGCCACAGCGGGATCTAGTTCCACAGTGTCCACGTGCACGGTTGGATAGTAACCTTGAAACGCGCGCTGCGTACTGCCGCCGCCGAGACCCATCACTAACACGCGTTTGGCTTTTGGGTTCCAGAGGAGCGGCATTTGAAAATAATCCGTGTACTCAAAATGCCCGAGCAAAGGATTCGCGATTAGCAGCCGCGTTTCCATCGAGCCATTGAAGCGCAACATCCGATAGCCGCCTTTGTCTTCCACCACGATTTGGTTGTGCGCCGACTGTGAGCGATAGCGCACCGCACCTTCCGCCACCGCCACACAAAGCAGCGCCACGGTGAGCATCAATCGTCCTGTAAATCTTCCGGCCATTGCCAATCGATGAGACAACATAGCCCGCCTAGCCCCAAAGTCAACGCCCCGGTCATCTGAAAAATTTGTGTGGTGGTAAAGAGATCAATCAACACATAAGCCGAAATAAACACGCCCGCGATGCTGCCCACCGTGCTGGCCGCATACACCAATCCGCTGACCGTCCCGACGTGGGCCACCTGCCGCGCAGCCAGCCGAACCATAAATGGTGAAATCATCGCGAGCACAAAACACGGGAACAAAAAAACCAGCGCGCTGCCAATGGCTGGATCGAGCTTCCGCCACACCGCCGGAATTTCCGAAGGCGGCGCTTCATCGATGGGAGGCGCGGGCAAATTATTGGCGGCGTTGTTTGTTTTGCCCTCCAAAAAATCCTTGGGTATCTCGGCCAACAGATTTGTTTCTGTGATGACCAATCCGGTGCGGACTGCTTCGGATGCCGTTGGTTCAGCGGATGGGACGGACGCGCTGGATTTCATATGCCGATCCACAATGCCGTCCAACATTCCCGGTGCCATTTGCGGAATCAGCAAAATAAAAATCCCCGCCGGCGCTAGCAGCAGTGACAGAAAGCGCGCCTTTTTGAATCGATCCGCCATGTGCCCTCCCACGCCATAGCCCAACGCCAGCGCCAGCATTACTATTCCGATTTGGCTGGTCCACACGTAAAACGCCCCGCCAAACCACGGTTGCAAATAACGCGCGCCGACGATTTCCAGTACCATCACCGCGAAACCGCCGAGTAACACCAGCGCGCCCAGCGCCAGCGTGCGTCCGCGCGGAGTTGGGGCATCGTCTTTCATATTAAGGGAAAACCGCAACGGTGAGCCCCGTGCGCTCTCGCACCGTGGCCGCCATCGATTCCAGTTCCGCCAGTTCCAGCTTCGTGGCAAACGCCTCCGGCGTGGGCCGCGCCACGGTGTACAGGTGCACCTCGCGAATTTGACCGCCGCCCGCGGAAAGCTCTTGCAGCCGATCGCAGTACGACTCCAGTTCCGCCGCGCTCATTTGATCGCCGTGGACTTTTAGAAAAAGGCTCTGAATAATAATTGGGCGCTTCTTCGCCGTCGCCAACAAGTTATCGAGGATGCGTTGGAACTTCACGTTGGTGCGATTGACGGCTTTGAAATAATCCTCAGTGCCGGCGTCGAGCTTGCCCCACACTTCACCCTCGTGGGCGTCCATTATCTCCAAGCCGAGTTTCACGTCGGCCTTGTCCAGCCCGGCCGCGTCGGTGATGAGGACAATTTCCGTGGCGTCCAAGTCTTCCGCTTGTTTCACGTCTACCACCGTTTGTACGCAATCGGCGAAGTTGTGAATCATCGTGGGCTCGCCATCGCCGCTGAAGGCGATGTCCTTGACCTTGCGCGTGAGCCACGGCACTTCGTCAAACTTGGGCTCCTTCGCCAAGCCACCGTCTTTGGCAAAACGAATCATCGCGGTCAGTTCATCCTTCATTTGGCGAAGATCCACTTCCGTGACCGCGCCAGGAATACGGCGGTCCACCTCGCAATAGATACAATCGAAATTGCAGACCTTGTCAGGGTTCAAATTCACACCGATGGAAAGCCCCTTACTCCGGCGCGAGATAACGGGGTAGACAAAAGTAAAATCCGAAAAATGCCGCGTGTGATCCTGCACCGCCGCCCAGCTTGATTTGATTTCCATGGCACCCTCGCCCATGCGCGATACTGTACGCCGACTGCGGTCCCGTGCCAACGCTCAAGCGTGTCACGCCCCGAATCGATTTGTAACTTTGCCGTACGTACGCGACTTGCCGTCTTCGCCAAACTGCTCCCACGTATGGAGTTCGCCCTCGCGGTATTCCGACCGAAAGCTGGGCGATCCATCTTCGTGCCAGCCCAGCCAAATGCCCGCGCGACGGTTGAGAGCAAAGAAACCCTCCATCTCTTTTTCGCCATTGGCGTGATAATAAACCACCCTGCCATGCTTTTTACCGCGGATTAATTCCGTCTCCTCGCGCAGCTGCCCCTCCTCGTCCCAGCGCTGCTTCAGCCCCTCACGATGGCCGTCGACGAGCTTGTATTTTAGCTGAGGTGTGCCATTGGGATATTCCACGATGATGGTGCGATTGTTTA
>JAPKEI010000051.1 GCA_028872685.1 Verrucomicrobiota bacterium
GCTATCGCGAATATGCCGACGCCGGCCACAGCGACACGCTGCCGCGCATGATGGGATTCCAAGCAGCCGGCGCTGCGCCGTTTGTGGAGGATGCGTTCATCGACAATCCTGAAACCATCGCAAGCGCCATTCGTATTGGCAAACCCGCCAGTTGGCAACCGGCCAAAGCCGCGCTGCAATTTTCCGCCGGCGCGATTGACAAAGTTACCGACGAAGAGATTTTAACTGCGTACCAAATGATCACCGCGCAAGAAGGCATCTTTGTCGAGCCGGCCTCCGCTGCTGCACTCGCCGGAATCATCAAACTCCAAAACGCCGGCAAAATCGACGAAGGTAGCATCGTCGTGGCCACGATGACGGGGCACGGTTTGAAAGATCCGGACAATGCCGTGGAGCACGCGAATGTGGAGGCTACCACGGTGGAGGCGACGTTGGATGCGGTGAAAGCGGCAATCGGAATTTAACGATGGGATTAATTGTCCAAAAATTTGGAGGTTCTTCCGTCGAGGGGGTTGACCGCATCAAAAGTGTGGCCAGCCGTGTTGGCACTTATCGACTACGCGGCGACAAGGTGGTGACGGTCGTTTCGGCAATGAAAGGCGTGACGGATAATCTTGTGAAACTCGCCGCCGAAATCAATCCAGTGCCCAATGATCGCGAGATGGATATGTTGCTGGCGACGGGCGAGCAGACGACAATTGCGCTGCTGGCGATGGCGTTGCATTCGTTGGATTTGCCGGCAGTTTCGCTCACCGGCGCGCAGGCGGGCATTGTGACGGACGGGGTGCACTCGAAGGCGAAGATTAACAATATTACGCCGGGGCAAGTGCACGCGATGCTGGAAAAAGGCAACGTGGTGATCGTGGCCGGGTTTCAGGGGCAAACAAGTGACGGGCGAATTACGACGCTG
This sequence comes from Verrucomicrobiota bacterium, assembly GCA_028872685.1. GTDB lineage: Bacteria > Verrucomicrobiota > Verrucomicrobiia > Limisphaerales > UBA1100 > JACNJL01. Next base: position 911 of record JAPKEI010000051.1, read on the forward strand.
GGGCGGGGCGGATCGGATTTGACGGCGATCGCGTTGGCTTCGGTTTTGAAGGCGGATTTGTGCGAGATTTATACGGACGTGGACGGCGTGTACACGGCGGACCCACGGGTGGTTCCGAATGCGCGGAAGTTGAATGAAATTTCTTATGACGAAATGATGGAGCTGGCCAGCCTCGGCACGAAGGTGATGCAAAGCCGGTCGGTGGAATTCGCCAAAAAGTTTAATGTAAAATTTGAAGTGCGCTCGAGCCTCAACAACAACCCGGGAACAATCGTGATGGAAGAAACAGAAAGTATGGAAGCGGTGGTCGTACGCGGCGTGTCGCTGGACAGCAATCAGGCGAAAATGACCGTGACGGCGGTGCCGGATAAACCGGGCCACGCGGCGCGGGTGTTCACGGCGTTGGCGGAAGCAGCGGTGAATGTGGATATGATCGTGCAAAATGTCAGTCACGGAACAGCCACGCCGGCGACGGATATTTCGTTTACCGCCGATGCTACGGATCTCCCGCGCGCGCGGCAGGTGATTGCGGATCTTAAAGGCGAGATTGGTTATGCGGCCGTGGAGGGCGACGAAACGATTGCGAAAGTGTCGGTGGTGGGCGTGGGGATGCGGACGCATCCGGGTGTGGCGGCGAAGGTGTTTGAAACGCTCGGCGCTGCGAATATAAATATCGGGATGATTTCTACCAGCGAAATTAAAATATCGGTGGTGGTGGAGGCTAATCAAGGCGAGGAAGCAACGCGCGTGTTGCACGATGCTTTTTTTTGCGAGGATAATTAAGAGAAAATGGCCGGCCCCATTAGCCAATTCATCCAGCGCCACTATCGCCATTTCAACGCGGCCACGCTGGGGGATGCGGCGGAGGGTTACACACGGTTGCTCGCGGATGGCGGGAAAATGTTTGTGACGCTCGCCGGCGCGATGAGCACGGCGGAGCTAGGGTTGTCATTGGCGGAGATGATTCGGCGCGACAAAGTGCACGGTATTTGCTGTACGGGAGCCAATCTTGAGGAGGATTTATTTAACCTCGTGGCGCATGATTTTTACGAGCGTGTGCCGCACTATCGCGATCTTTCCCCAAAGGACGAACAGGCATTGCTCGACCGTCAGCTCAATCGCGTGACCGACACTTGCATTCCCGAGGAGGAAGCAATGCGACGATTGGAATCCAAAATCTGCCCGCGCTGGCACGCGGCAGCTGATGCCTGTGAAGGAAAATTCCCGCACGAGTTTTTGTTTGAGAGTTTATTAAGCGGCGAGCTGGAGGGGTTTTATCAAATCGATCCGGCGGACAGTTGGATGCTCGCTGCGGCGCAAAAGAAATTGCCGATGTTCGTGCCCGGTTGGGAAGACAGCACGATGGGCAATATGTTCGCCAGCGAATTGGTGCTCGGCAATTTAACTAACCCGCGCGCGGTGCGTGGCGGCATCGAGTATATGGTGGAACTGGCGCATTGGTACGAGGCGACGACTGCGAATTCACCGCTGGGATTTTTCCAAATCGGTGGTGGCATCGCGGGCGATTTCCCAATCTGCGTAGTGCCGATGCTGGAGCAGGACGTGCAGCGGGAAGGCGTTTGCAAGTGGGCCTACTTTTGCCAAATCAGCGATTCGACCACCAGCTATGGCAGCTATTCCGGCGCGGTGCCAAATGAGAAAATCACGTGGGGCAAACTGGAAGTGGACACGCCGAAATACGTCATCGAAAGTGATGCGACGATTGTTGCGCCGTTAATTTTCGCGCACGTGTTGGGATGGTAGGGACACGCAGCGCGCAGCACATCACACTTCGGGGGAGTCATCACGCCGTTCGAGTTGGATGACCTTTTTTTTGATGATCTCCAGTTGCTTGGTTAGCGCGTAGCTCGCTTCGTATAATGCTTCCTCTGTTTCGGTGTCGTCCAGCGAAGCGATGGTGGGGTTGAGGTCCATCATTTCTAGGGCGATGGTTTTGCAACTGGTTTTGATTTTCTCACTGGCTTCGGGACGGGTCATAGGATGAGTTTAATAAGTGGCCCGCCCGCCGGAAAGGTCGAATACGCCGCCGGTGGTGAATGAGCAATCTTCGCTGGCGAGCCACGCGACCATCGCGGCGGCTTCATCGACCTCGCCAAATCGGCCCATCGGGATTTTGCTGAGCATGTAATCGATGTGCTCGGGGGTGCATTGCTCGAGGATTTTGGTTTGGATGACGGCGGGGGTGATGCAGTTGACGCAAATGCCGTCTTGGGCGAGTTCTTTGCCGAGGCATTTGGTGAGGGCGATGACGCCCGCCTTGGCGGCGCTGTAGGCGCTGGCGTTGGGGTTGCCTTCTTTGCCGGCGATGGAGGCGGTGTTGATGATGCGTCCGTAGCCGCGTTCGCGTAAATGCGGCACCACGGCGCGGCAGCAGATGAATACCGCGTTGAGGTCCACATCAATGACACGGCGAAATTCCTCAACGGGATATTCCCAGGTGGGATAGTTGCCGCCCGCGATGCCGGCGTTGTTGCAGAGAATGTCAATGTGACCCAGCGCGGCGATGGTGCTTTCAGTGGCGGCGGCCACGGCGGCGGCGGCGGTGAGTTCGACGGTTTGCGCCTCCACCGTGCCAAATTCCGAGAGCGCCTTTTGGGCCTCGGTGGCGGCTTGGGCGTCCATGTCCCAAATGCTGACGCGCGCGCCGGATTGCAGCAACCGCTGGGCGATGGCGTAGCCAATGCCACGCGCGCCGCCGGTGACGATGGCGTTGCGGTTGGAAAGGTTGATTTGATTCACGGGCTGAAGATAAATGGTGAACGCCTAATGGCCAACCTCCAAATCCAAGTTTGGTTTTTGGATTTTCTTGGACATTAGGCATTGAGCGTCGGATATTCCCCTATGCATCACATCGTCTTTGTTACCGCGCCGGATCTTGCGGTGGCTCGCGTACTGGCCTCCGGCATTCTGGAAAACCGCTTGGCGGCGTGCGTGAACCTTGTGTCCGGCGTGGAATCACACTACCGGTGGGAAGGCAAGCTATGCCAGGAAACTGAAGTGTTGATGGTTCTGAAAACCACGGAAGATCAGTTAGCGGCACTGGAGGTGTGGGTGCTGGCGGAGCATCCGTATGACACGCCGGAGTTTGTGGCGGTGAAGATTGAGGTCGGCAGCGCGCGGTATTTAGATTGGATTTCCGAGAGCGTCGGCTCAGGGAGCAGTCTGTGAATGGCGCGATCTTGACACGTTAGGGCAGGAAGTTAGGATTGCCCCCGTATGAATGCTTTTCGTCTTTTGTTGACCTTTTGCCTGTTGTTAAACCTCACCGCGCGTTCCGCGGAAACCATCGTTGTTAACCGTGTGCGAGCGGTAGTAGCCGGCAAAGTGATCACGCAGCGGGATCTCGAAAGGCGCATGGGAAACATCTATCGATTAATCCGAGATGCTGATGGCAAACAGGTGCAGGATCTTGAACAAATTCTTACCGAGATGATCAACGAAGCGCTGTTTGTGCACAGCATCAAGATTCATGAGAAATTCAAAGTGCTGGCCGAACGGCCCGGGCGCGGTGAAGAATTGTTGAGTCAGGAGGTGGCCAGTAAACATAAAAACAAACGCGAGGTGATGGTTGCCAAACTGCGCATGGAAGGCAAAACTCTGGAACAACGCAAGGCCGAGTTGCTGGATGAGGAACTGCTTGATATCGCGCAAAGTTTGGTGACTGATTCCGTGCAGGTTTCTCCCAGCGCAGTGGAGCAATATCTGAAAGATCACCCCGAGGAAGCCGGCAAAGGAGAAGCTGTGAAAGCGCATTGGGTTCGCATCGCGCTTTCCACCAAAGAAATGACCAAGGCCAAAGCCAAGGCGTTGGCGGTTGGGGTTCAGTCGGTGGCCGATATGGAAAATCTGGCCGAACAATACAAGGAGGAAGACAAAGGTTCGCTAGGCTGGATTTACGCAAACAAGTACCACCCCCTGCCGTCAGGAGTCAGCCGCGATAGCGCCAATGAGTTGCTTTCCTTTGGGGACGCCGACGGGCCCACCAATGGGTTTTGGGATGACAAGGAATACTTTTACATTGTCTACATCGAGGAATACGAAAAAGACCGGCAAGTTCCGGGCGACGAGCTGCGACGCCGCGCCGAGCGGCGGTTGCTGGACAGGCTGCAAACTCAAGCACTAGAAAAATCCATCCTGCGGCTGCGCAAACAAATTTCCTGGCGTCGAATTGATGAGTAAGAAACTCGCATGAAACAGACGATCTTTTTTTTAGGTTTGGTGTGTGGAGCCATGGCTTGGGGCGCTGAAAACGCCGACCGAGCCAAACTCGAGGCCCTCGCGGCCACGGATGACGCAGCCGCGCAATTCGAGCTGGCCCACGCACTTTACTGGGCCGAAGGCATGGATCGCGATCTGGAAGCCTCCGCCAAATGGGCTGGTCGCGCCGCGAAAGCCGGGAATGTCAAAGCCCAATTCCTGCACGCCGTCCAGTTGTTGCTCGCCCATGGCGTGGGGGGGGATTCCGAGGCGGGCTTCGAGTTACTTGCACGAACCCATCCCAAACTGGAACAAGCCGCTCGGGCAGGGGATGCCCAAGCTCTGTATTTCTCGGCCCAACTTTATCTGTTCGGCCTCCATCCTGCGAATGGGTTTGGGCAGGATATAGAGCCGGCACGCCAACATGAACGCGCTCGACAAGACATGACGGCAGCGGCGGAAAAGGGAAATATAAAGGCTGCTGCTTGGCTCGGACAGGTCATCCTCACGAAAGATGTTGTTTTAAAAGGGGATACCCCGAAAAAAGCCGCACAATGGTTGCGTCGCGCTGCCACGGCCGGCAATCCACTCGCTGCTCATGCTTTGGGTAATATGCATCTCAAAGACGATCTGGGCCCCGCCGATTCACATCAAGCCGCTCGTTGGCTGAAGCAGGCCGCTGTGCAAGGATTGGCCCACTCACAGCAACTATATGGAAGCCTTCTTGCTGGCAAATCTCTAGGCCAGTCAAATCATCCCGAGGCATTGAAGTGGTTTAAGCGCGCCGCAAACCAAGGAAATGGACAGGCGCAGTTTATTTTGGCCTGGTTTTATCTGGAAGGTAAAGTGGTGGAGAAAAATCTCGAGCAGGCCTCGTTTTGGCTCACCATGATGGAGCGACAAACAAGCCTGAATGAGGCCGCCATCGGCCTCAAGCAATCCCTCCAAGCTCAGCTCACACCCGACCAGAGTCTGAATGTGTTGCAAAGGGTTAATGACTTTAAGCCTATTTCTACCCCTGTGACTCGTAACGAATCCATGGGGCTCTTGGGTTGCGACCTGCGCATCCATAGATCCACTCGCATGGAATTGTTCAACTGGCTTGCCCAGAATGGCAATGAATTGGCAGCCTGCACACTGGGTGAAATCAAATTAAAAGATGCGACCCGATATTCTTCAGAGCGCCAGAAGTTACTGAAGCAAGCCGCTGCCTTAAACAATTCTAAAGCAAAGGAATTGCGAGTATTCGCAGAGGAAGCCGGACAAGTCGCTGATAATTTATATGTCGAGGCTCGGAAATTATTTGCGATGTCTGCGCAGAAAAATAATGTAAAAGCTCAATACGCACTGGCCATCATTTACAACAATGGTCTCGGAACTCCAATCAGCTCAGCTCAGGCAATCAAATGGTTTGAGCGCGCCGCAAAACGGAATCATAAACCGGCAATGTGGGAGCTAGTACAATTGTTCGATCAAGGCGGAACGGTGAAGAAAGACATGGCTAGGGCTCTCCGGATCTTAAAGCAGCTTGCGGATCAGGGTGATATGAGCGCGGTTCATAAGCTGGGCATCTACTACATAAACGCAGATGGTGTAGAACAGGATTTGGAAAAGGCTGGGGCTTATTTTCTCAATGCCTCTCGCCAGGGATACCCCCCCTCCCAAGTCAACCTCGGCTATTACCATCTCCAAGGCCATGGCAAAAACGGGGTGGACTATCCCGAGGCCCTCAAGTGGCTCACCCTCGCCGCCCGACAGGGGGAGATGAGCGCCCAAATCGCCTTGGGCATGATGCATCACGGCGGTAATGGCCTGCCGCGCGACTCGGTGAAAGGCTACGAGTGGCTCTTGATCGCCGAGAAGACCTTTGCCCTTGCCAACCCCCAGCTCCAGAAAGTTTTGGCCGATGAAAAGCATCGACTGGAACCGTTAAGGCAAATAGTAGCCGCCCCCTTGAACAGGGCCCAAATGCAGGCCGCACGAGAGCGTGCCCTTAAATTTAAGCCCGTGAACCTCTTCCGCCCCGGCCAAGCGGAGCCTGCTGATGCTAAGGCACTCCTCATCAAAGCTAACGCCGGTGATCCGGAAGCACAATTTCAGTTGGGCCAATTGCACTTCAAGGGAATCGATGGCACTACTGACCTAGTGCAGGCTTATAAATGGTTGACGATTGCAAAGGATGCGGGCCATGCGCTTGCGGGGGCGGAACGGGATTCAATCAGCCAAAGTATGAAAAACGATCAGATCATTGCGGCGAAACGACTTGCCCGGAAGTTTGAGCCGGTTAATCCGAAAAAAGACTGACCCATGCGCGTCGTTGGTTTTATCCTATTGTTGGCGCTGACAGCCAACGTGCCTGCTGTTGATTTTTCGGTCCTTCGTAAACAAGCTGCCGCTGGCGAGGCCGAGGACCAGTATCAATTGGGGGAACTTTTATATGAAGCTCGGGGTGTGGCGCGCGATCTGGATGCCTCCCGTCGTTGGGCTGCCCAGGCGGCTGATCAGGGCCATGCCCGTGCCCAATACCGGCTTGCTTCGATGCAACTGCTCGGCGAAGCCGGCCCACACGATGCCCAGGCAGGGCTGGCTCTTTTCAAAAAATGTTTACCGGCACTAACCAAGGAAGCCGAGGGTGGGTTGGCCGATGCACAGGGTAAGCTTGGAATTCTTTTCGCGCGGGGTGTAGGGGTGAAACAGGATGCCGTCGCCGCTGCGCAGTGGTTTTCCAAGGCTGCAAAGCAGGGCAACATCAAGGCTCAGGCTGATTTGGCCAGCGCGTATCTTGCCGGGCAGGGGTTTACGGCTAATCCCACCGAGGCCGGTCGCTGGTTCACCCTTGCTGCCAAGGCAGGGTACGGGCCGGCAATGATTCATCTTGCCACGTTGGAATTGCAGGGACGCGGTCGGCGGCAAAATCTGAAGGCAGGCAAACAATGGCTGATGAAAGCTGCCGCCTTGAAGCACCCCGTGGATTCCCAACGCGCGCGGACCGTGTTAGAACGGTTGGCGGAACAGAGGCCCAAGGAGTTGCCGGACATGGATGTGTTAATTGCCCGCGCCGAAAAAGGTGAGATCGATGCGCAGCTGGAACTGGCTCGCCGCCACGAAACCGGCGCGGGGCTTCCGGTGGATTCCGCTCAAACGGTTGCGTGGTACCTCCGTGCCATCCGGTTGGGCTCGCCAGAAGCTGCTCATCGTCTGGGCGGCATGTTTGCTCTGGGACGTGGAGTAAAAAAGGATTCCGTGCGCGCGGGACGTTTTTGGAGTCTCTCCGCCCGGTTGGGCAATCCCTCCGCGCAGATTGACTGGGGTGTGATGTGCGCCAAAGGCGAAGGCACGCCCCGCGATCCGGCGCAAGCCTACTATTGGTTTGTTGTGGCCCGTCAATCTATGACCGACCCCAAGCAGGTTGCAACCCTCGACCAGTTGCAAGCCATCGCCTCCACCGAATTAACGCCGGACGAGGTGTTTGACATTCCAAATACCGCCGTAAATTTTTTGGCTCCCAAAGCACAGACACTCCGCAAGGCCATGGCTCTGGCGGAATATGGCAATGGCGCGGCGCAATTCGAATTGGGCCAGGCATTGGCCGAAGGCACGGGGTTGGTGAAGGATACGGCGGAGGCGTATGTATGGTTTTCAATGGCGGCAAAACAAAAAGTGAAAAATGCCGCCAAGGCGCGGGACTCTCTGAAACTTTCGAACAAAGAAAAAGCCGCCGCACAGAAAAGAATTAAAACCTTCAAGCCATTGCCCGCGCCTAAGGCGAGTTAACGCTGGGCCGCCATGGAGCGGGTGCGGAAAAACTGGTCCACGGTTTCCATCTTCGAAGAATCCCGATCAAAATGATATGAGAGCCGTTTGAGCTTGGGCAGGTTGCGGAGGAATCCAATGTCGCCATGTTCGCGTGGTAGCACCAGCACTTCGAGGTTCGTGCATTGTGATAGCGGGGTGAGGTCGCGCAGTTTAACGCAGCCATCGAGCCGTAATTCCTTGATCGGCAGCCCGGCCAGCGGCTTGAGGTCAGCCACCGGCGTGCGATCCAAATGCAGCGCGCGCAGCGGCATTCCTTTGAGTGGCCCGAGTGATTCCGTTTGGGTGCCGCTGAGGTGGAGGTAGACCAGCGGCATACCGGTGAGCGGTTTCAGATCGCTCACCGGCGCGAAGGCGATGGTGAGCGATTGGAGCGGGCGACCCGCGAGTGGGGTGAGATCTTTTACGGCGGTGTAGGCGAGGTAGAGCTCGTGCAGAGGCATGCCGGCCACGGGGCGGAGATCGTCCACGCGTGTGCGCCAGAGGTTGAGCGAGCTGACCGGAAGCCCGGCAAAGGGCTTGAGGTCGCGCGTTTGGGTTCCGGAAAGGTTGATCTTTAAATACCCGAACGCATCGCGCTGCAAACGGCCGGAGAGACCTATTTGTTTCATGGCGGCAGTGCCGCGTTGCCACACGGCGAGCTTTTCACGTTCCATCAATGCGGCGGTGTGGCGGGCATCGGGGCCGAGGCGTTGGTGGGTTTGCCATTGGTGCACGCGGCTCATGGCGTGCAGAGGCAAGGTGCCCTTACCGAAATCTTGAATCAATTGGTCACACAATTTCAGTGCGCGCGCGCCGAAGGGATGCGGCTCGTCCATGGATTCTAAAATCTCCTTGGCCTTGCCCGGTTGCATGAGGGCGAGGTGCACGCGGGCGAGGCGATGGGTGTGGGCGGATTTGGGATCCAGTTCATGCGCCAACCGTGCGGGGGCAAGGGCGTCGGGAAAATTTCCTTGGGCGATGAGGTCGCCGGCCTGTTTATGGCAAATGGGGGCGGAGCGTTGGAGGCGGGCGATGTCTTCACGGCGGGATTCGTCGTGGCGCAAATGTTGCCAACCCAGCCCGATGCCGAGCAGTACGATAATGCTCGCCGCAGCGGCAAGCGAGCCGTTGCGGCGAATGGATAGGCGGAGTTGGCGCAGGCGCCCCGCGTGCTCGGCGCTGGGGGCGTAGCCTGATTGCCATGCGGCCAGGTCGCGTTGGAGGGCTTCCACGGCGGGATAGCGTTTGGCAGCGTCGCGTTGCAGTGCCTCCATTGCCACGGCCGCCAGTGCGTCGGGCACTCGGCGTTCGGGGCAGTGGACGAGCACTGCGGCGTTGGGTTCGTTGGCGAGTTTGGCGGGTGCGGTGATTTGGCCGGCCTTGACTTTTTCCAACACCTCGGCTCCACCGCCGGCGAAGGGCGCGCGGAGGGTGAGAATGTTATACAAAATTGCACCCAAAGAATAGATGTCGGTGCGTTGGTTGATGGCCTCGAGCCGGCCTTCTGCTTGCTCGGGGGCCATAAAGCCCGGAGTGCCCATGACGGTTCCGTAACGGGTGCCGCATTCGGTGCTTTCATCGGATTGCGGCAGGAGCTCTTCGTCTTGATTGATTATTTTGGCGAGGCCCCAGTCCATGACGAAGACTTCGCCGTATTCGCCGAGCATGATGTTGGCGGGCTTGAGGTCGCGATGGATGATGCCTTTGGCGTGGGCGTAGGCGACGGCATCACAAATTTTTTGGTAAATGCGCAGCAGTTGATGGAGCGGGTAGCGGTTGACCACGTTGGATTGCCCTTGGCGCAGGCCGTTGAGAACGTCCTTGAGCGTGGTACCCCGGACATATTTCATGGCGTAATAGTTTTGGCCGCCGGCGTCCACGCCGAGGTCGTGAATGGGGACGATGTGGGGATGGTCGAGCCGGCCCAGCACGAGGGCTTCCTGCGTGAATCGCCGGGCAAGGCTGGCGGAGGCCGCTACCGCGGGCGTCATTAATTTAAGGGCGACATGGCGTTGGAGTTGGCGGTCGTGCGCGAGATGGATTTCGCCCATACCGCCCTTGGCTAGATGACGGACGCGTTCGTAGCGATCGGGCAGGGTGGCGGGGGGCGTGGTGGCAGCGGTGATTGCGTGGAGAGTGACGGTGAGTTTACCTATGGAAAATGATTGACCGGATTGGACGGTGACGGGCCCGGCGATTTGGCGACCATCGATGAGGGTGCCGAATTTCCCGCCGATATCCTCGAGTACGCAGCGATCGGGCGTGACGGTGAGCTGGGCGTGTTGGCGGGAGACTTCCGGGCTATCGAGAGTGATGGGGCACGTGGGATCGCGGCCGATTTGGAATTCGCCCGGGACGAGATCATACGAGATCAGCAACTGATCGCCCTTGTGGGCCACCAGTTTGATAATGGCAGTTGACACAGTTCCTCCTTGCCCGCCGCAATGCGACTGGACTGAAAAGTTTGCTTGAAAAATGCCCAAAAATCAAGCCGCAAGACAGGCATGGTTTCGGATTGCAATCGGAATTGGTTTCCCTATGATGCGTGGCCCGTTTGGCCTGACTTATGCGGCAAATACCATTAATTGCGTTCAATGCCTTCATGGAGTTGATCCGGCAGCCTGTGTTTTTGCTGCTGTTTACCCTCTCCGTGATTATGTGTTTGCTGCTGGCGGCTACACCGTATTTTGGTTTTGGCGGCACGGGAATCGACGTCGTAAATTTTGACGTAAAAATGGTGAAAGACGGCGTGCTGACCGTGATGCTGCTTTCGGGTTT
>JAPKEI010000052.1 GCA_028872685.1 Verrucomicrobiota bacterium
TGGAATTCTCCGTCTGCATGATTTGTAGTCTTACCTGCGCCGAAGCCGTAATAGCGCAGGCGGTAAGTGCGATGAAGATGTGTTTCATTGCGGTGAGGTTACACACAATACGTGCCCGCGCAAATTGGGAAATTCGAGAATGACAGATATTGCTTGAATAAAAAGGCCCGCGATGTATTCGAATCGCGCGCAGTGGGGACGTTTTTGGTTTGCTTTACGTAACTGACTTCGTACCGTCCTGCCAGCAAAACGATTCGCGGCGGGTAAGGTACTGAACCCAGGTCGCGTAATCACAGCGAATACATTTATGACGACCACATCTGATTCTGAAAAACAAACGCAACTGGAGGGGCAAGACCTTCAAGCCGTAGAGCAACTTACCGGGGCGCGGGCCAAGATTCGCGCGGAACTCTCCAAGGTCATCATCGGCCAGGACAACGTGGTTGACCAGGTGCTGATCAGCATATTCACCCGCAGCCATTCTTTGTTGGTGGGTGTGCCGGGTTTGGCGAAGACGCTGCTGGTGTCGTCGCTGGCGGAGACGCTCGATCTCGAGTTCAAGCGCATTCAGTTTACGCCTGACTTGATGCCGAGCGATATCACCGGCACGGAGGTGATCCATCAGGACAAGGCGACCAACGAGCGACAGTTTAAATTTCTGAAGGGCCCCATCTTCGCGAATATTGTGTTGGCCGACGAAATCAACCGTACGCCGCCCAAGACGCAAGCGGCGATGTTGGAGGCGATGCAGGAGCGAAAAATCTCTACGGGCGGCACGGACCACAATTTGCCCAATCCGTTTTTCGTTTTGGCTACGCAAAACCCCATCGAGCAGGAAGGCACTTACCCGCTGCCCGAGGCGCAATTGGACCGCTTTATTTTTATGATCAAAGTGGACTACCCCAATCCCGATGAGGAAATGGACATCATGAAAATGGTAACCGGCACCGTGCCCGAAAAGCCAAAGCCGGTTTTGGGCGCGGAACAAATCATCGAACTGCAGGATGTGGTGCGCCGCATTCCGGTGGCGGATCACGTGTTTGAATACGCCCGCAAACTGGTGCGCGTCACGCGCGTGACCACGGACGAGGCTCTGCCACTGTGTAAAAAATGGCTCAGCTGGGGTGCCGGCCCGCGTGGTGGGCTGAACCTCATTATGGCTGCTAAGGCGCATGCGGTTTTGAACGGGCAGGTTTATGTGAGCTGTCACGACGTGGCCACGATGGCGGGGCCGGTTTTACGGCATCGCATCATTCCCAACTTCTCCGCCACCAGCGAAGGGCTCACGCCTGATGACATCATTGAGCGCATTCTTGAAGAAGTGCCGCTGGACGAGAAGCTCAGCTAAACGCGCCGCCGGGTTACACTATGGATGTGGAACACGCAGCGGATTTGCTGGACCCCGAGGCCATTGCCCGGGCGGATGCCCTAGGCTTGCATGCACGTTATGTGGTGGAGGGCTATATGGCGGGCGAACACAAATCGCCTTATCGCGGCTTCGCGATTGAGTTTGCGCAGCACCGCGAATATTCGCCGGGTGATGATGTGCGGCATATCGATTGGAAGGTCAACGCCCGTACTGACCGCCTCTTCATCAAGCAATACGAACAGGAAACCAATTACGTGGCCAACATCTTGCTCGATGGCAGCGAGAGCATGACCTACGGCTCGGGTCAGCACACCAAACTGCAATATGGCAAAATGATCGCGGCGGTGCTTTCGTATCTCATCCTGCACCAACGCGATGCGGTGGCACTTGGGGTTTTTGATGAGGGGATGAAAGACTATGCCCCGCGCAGCAACAACCGCGCCACGCTGCACACGTTGATGGCGCGGCTCGCGGCGTTCGAGGGTGACCAAGCCACGGACATTGCTCGTAACCTCCACGACATGGCACTGCAAACGCGGCGCAAGGGAATTTTTGTTCTAATCAGCGATTTTTTTGACGACGAGGAAGCAGTGATGGAAGGTATCCAGCATCTTCGTTTTGGTGGGCACGAGGTGATCGTGTTTCACACGCTGGATCCCTTTGAGCTAGAGTTTCCGTTTAATGGGTTGGTGGAATTTGATGGTCTGGAAAAAATTCCAAAAATCCTCACGCGCCCTGCAGAGATTCGCCGCACGTACCAGCGTGAGATTGAATCCTTCCAGCGTCGAATTCGCGAAGGCTGCGAAAAGAATGGCGTGCATTACGTCCGCGTGGACACCAGCAAACCGCTGGCCAGCGTGCTGAGCGATTACCTCGGCTTCCGGCTTCGTACCGCGAAGGGCAAGCAGCACTAACGCGCCGATGTCCTTCCTTAATTCCATAATGCTGTTTGGAACTGCCGCGGTGGCGGTGCCGATCATCATTCATTTGCTCAACCGCCGGAAATTCAAAAAGGTCACATGGGCCGCGATGAAATTCATCAAGCTCAGCGTGGAACAAAATCAGCGCCGGATGCAGCTGGAGGATTTGCTTTTGCTGTTGCTGCGCTGCGCGTTGCTGGCGCTGCTCGCCTTCGCGTTGGCACGGCCGGCATTGAAGACTTCCGGCACGGACGTGCTCGGGCAGGCGAAAGTGACAGCTGTGGTGGTTCTGGATAATTCGTACAGTATGGATTTGCGTGGGTTGGACAAAAAATCCGCGTTCCAAAAAGCACGCGCCGCAGCCAAGGAAGCTATCAATGCTATGCCTTCGGGCTCGTATGCCTCGGTGCTGTTGGCCTCGGATTTAGTGCAGGAAAAGGACAGTATCATCAGCCCGACACGGGCATTGAGCCAGGCTCACGAGGTGATTGATCGCGCGAAGGTGAGCCATCACGCCACCGATTTGTATCCGGCAGTGGATCGGGCGGTGGAAATCCTCAAGGGTCGCGCGGCGTTGCGTAAGGAAATATACATTATCACCGATGGACAAGCGAGTGGCTGGCAGCAGCAAGGGGAAATCCGTAAGCTCATCGACGAAAACCGCGACGACATTCGCGTGTACATTCTGCGCGTGGGTGAAGCGAAGCCGCCGGCGAATTACGCCATCACCGGGCTGGACGTTGCTTCCGGTCTTACGCCGGTGAACCATCCGCTACGGTTTGATGTGACGGTGGCCAATCATGCGGAGCAAGCGGCCACAAATATGATCGTGGGGTTGTATCTCGATGACGGGAAAAGCCCGGTCGATAAAGTGATGATACCCAGCGTGAAAGCCGGCGCGACGCGCACGGTGCCGTTGTACGCGCGCTTTGCTAAAGTGGGCTATCATTCCGTGCGCGCTTCGTTTGATCAACCGGAACGCTTTGACAGTCTTGAGGCGGACAACCAAAATTTACTGGTGGTGAACGCCGTGCGCGAGGTGCGGGTGTTACTGGTGGATGGCGACACTGAAGCGCGCGATCCGCGCGAACATGAAAGCTATTTTCTCAAGCTCGCGCTCGCGCCCGTCGCCGATCATTATGTGAAGGTGGATACCACCACGCCGGCCGGCTTTGCCCGCAACGTGCTGAAATCCTACGCCGCTGTGGCGCTGGCGAATGTGGAGCGACTTACCCCAAGCCAGATTTCTGCGCTGAAGACTTTTCTGCGTGAAGGCGGGGGGGTGCTGGTGTATCCGGGCGACCGCGTGGACGTTGATTTTTATAATAAAGAATTATTTGAGAAACACGGACTGTTGCCCTCGCCGTGGGGCGTAGCGGTGGGAGACGCCACGCAGGACGAGATCTATACACTGTTTCAATCCAGCGGCTACGAGCATCCCATCACCGCGCCGTGGAACAATCGGGATTTCGGCCAACTCGATGACGTGCGCACCTTCCGCCATTTGAAACTGGAAAAGCAACCGTCCATCTCCGTTGTGAAAGAAGCCGGCCCCGTAAAAGTTGTGCTGCGCTATGCCGCCACGCGTGATGCGGAGGATACGCTGGGTGCTCCCGCGATAATGGAGCGCGATTGGGGCAAGGGCCGGGTGTTTCAATTCAGCTCCACCGCCGACACCGCGTGGAGCGATTTTGCCGTGTTCGCGCCCTCGGTGGTGCCGGTGTTGTACCGCATTCTCGGTAATGTTCAGGCGCAGGGCGACACGGGGTTGAACCTGCGCGTGGGTGATTCGTTCCTGCATCCACTGGCCGTGGATCAGCCCAATCAACAGGGCAGGGTGATTGTGCCCGGCTTGGCGCAAACGAACCGGATTTCCGCAGAGGTGCTGCGCGATCGGCCGGTGTTGCAATTCAAGGACACCCATCGCATGGGGCTTTATGAATTTCAACTGGACGGCGAAGAAGGCACCACGCTGTTTGCCGTGCAGCCGGATCAACGGGAGTCCGACCTGCACAAAGTGAACGACAGCGAGCTGCCAAGTGCCGCCACGATCATTAATTGGGAAGCCAATACAGATCTCAAGGAGCAGGTGAAGAAAGCCCGCGTGGGGGCCGAGTATTGGCTGATGATTTTGCTGGTGGTACTCGCGATGGTGGCTCTGGAAACTTACCTCGCACAGAAATTCAGTCAGTCCAAATGAACCACTAATGCACGATTGGATTCTCAAACTCACTGGCGCCACCGTGGAACCCGGCAGCACCGTAGTGCGGATGACGCCGCAAGTGCACGAGGGAGTGGAGTGGGGTTGGATGATTTTGCTGGCGGCAGCGTTTGTGGCAGTGATTTGGGGATCGTATCGCTGGCTGCCCTCTGAGCTGAGCCGTGCGCGCCGGATGATGCTCATCGGCTTGCGCGCGCTGTTTATCGCGCTGTTGCTCGGGCTTTTGCTACGTCCAGTTTTAGTGCTGACGATATCGCGTGAAATTCAGCGGACTCTTCTTGTGTTGGTGGATTCCAGCCAAAGTATGACCCTCGCCGATCCGCGCATTGCGTCCGAAGACATTCAGCGCGCGGCCATCGCCAAGGGATTGATCGATCCGGCGAAGGGCTTGACGCAGCCGCTGGACGAAGGGAAGACCGCCGAGCTGCGCGGGATGGCGCGGACTAATGTTCTGCGCGCGGTGCTGCGTAACGAGCGGCTCAATTTGCTGCCCGCGCTTTCTGAAAAATTCGAGGTGGTACCATTTACCTTCGGGCTGAGTGGCCAAGTGCGCGAGCTGCCTCGCGCCCGTCAAATTGAAACGGGAGAAGTTAATCCAGATAACGCGCCTAAACTTACCCTGACAGATTTCCCGTGGGTGGAAACGCTTGGCGCGCCGCACGCGGGCACCGCGCTGGGTGATTCCCTGCGTGAATCGCTCAATCGCAAGCGTGGTCAAGACCTTGCGGGCGTGTTGGTGCTCACTGATGGCGCGCATAACTCTGGCGATTCCCCGCGCGTGGTCGCGCAATCCCTGCGCGATGCGGCCGTGCCGGTTTATTTTTATGGCGTCGGAATCACTTCGCCGCGGGATATTATTATCGCCGGAATGGACGCGCCGCCCACGGCGTTTCTCGACGACGAATTGCTCGTGCACGTGCGCGTACGCTCACAGGGGCTTGAAGGCAAAAATGCGCAGTTAATTCTCACGCTGAATGGCGAAACCGTGGCGGAAGAAACCATCCCCTTCGGCAAGGACGGCGAACGGCGTTGGCCCTTGCGCTTTAAAACCGACGTGGTTGGCGAGTTCGATTTGCGGGCTCATATCATCGCGCGCGAGGATGAAACCGATGCTGGGAACAACGAAGCCTCCCGCCGCCTGCGCGTGGTGGACGAAAAAATCCGAGTGCTCTTCGTGGAACAAGCACCACGCTGGGATTATCGCTACCTCCAGGCCGTGCTAATGCGCGACCGCCGTGTGGAGGTCAAAACGCTTTTGATCGAAGGCGACCCTTCTATCGCCCAGGAAGAAAACTCGCCGTACCTTGAAAAATTTCCTGAAACCAAAAAGGATCTTTTCGAATATGACGTGGTGGTGTTCGGGGATGTAGATCCCAGCCGCATCTCCATTTCGCAAATGGAAAATCTCAACGAATTTGTCAGCCGCTTTGGTGGGGCGTTTGTGATGATCGCCGGGCGTCGCTACAGTCCGTCATCCTATGCCGACACGCCGGTGGCGGATTTGTTGCCTGTGGAGTTCGAGCCCGCCACAGTGGGCGGCGCGGAGCCAGAATTTGATCAACCCATCCAAGTACAACTCACCGCCCGCGGGAAAGGCGATCCGATGCTCAACCTCGCCGGCGAAGGTGAAAGCAGCGACGCGATGTGGGCCGCGATGCCGCCGATTTATTGGGTGGCGCCGGTGACTGCCAAGCCGGGCGCGACGGTGTTGATGGTGGATCCCGCTCGTGACACGCCTCAGGGCAAGCTCCCCGTGATAGCCCAGCACAAATATGGTTTGGGGCAGGTTTTGTATGTAGGCACCGACAACACATGGCGTTGGCGGCGCAATGTGGGGGATCGATATTACACGCGGTTTTGGGGCCAAGTGAATCAGCGAATGGCTCAGCAACGTTTCATCGGTGCGGACAAGCGCGTGCAGATATCTTTGGACAACCAAAACTACAACGTGGGCGATCGTGTACGGGTGTACGCCCGGCTGTATCAGGAAGGCTACGAACCATCGCTGGAAGAGGTTTTGCGTGGCGTAGTCACCACGACCGGTGATGGCGACCGGCAATCGGAGGTGCCGCTCAAGGCGGTGGACGGTCAGCTGGGATTGTTTTTTGGCGAATTCGTTGCGCCCTCGGCGGGGCAGTATCAGTTTCACTTGCAAGAGACTCCGGATCAAAAACGCGATTTTACTGTGGCGGAGAACAATCTCGAAATGGCCGAGACCGCGATGAACGTTAAGCTAATGCAAGACGTCGCCACGCTCACGCGCGGGCAATTTTTCCGCGAGGAAGATTTGCATAAACTGGTCGAAACCATTGCCAGCAATCCAGCTACTGTGGAGAGCCGCCTTGAATTGGAATTATGGGCCACGCCACTTTATTTTCTGCTTATTCTGTTCGTCGTTACCGTCGAATGGGTGTTGCGTAAATGGTCTTACCTGAAATGAGTGCCACAAAATCCAGCACATTGTTGACTGCCAAACTCGCTGGCGTCCGTGGTAAACGCCTCGGGTTGGCACTGGGTACGGGCGTGGCGTGGCTCGCAGTGGCGACCGTGACACTGCTGGGCATGGGGATGATGGTCGATTGGAAATGGGATTTACCATATGGAGGGCGGCAGGCGTTGTTGGCGATGGATGCGCTGGTGCTCCTTCTCATTGCCGCACGGCACATCGCCCGTCCGCTAATCGGCCAAGCCGACGATGAAACCGTGGCTTTGCAAGTGGAGCAAGCGCGCCCGGAGTTCCGCAGTCGTCTCATCGCATCCACACAACTCTCAGGCGGTCAAATCCCGGCGGGCACTTCAAGGGGTTTCGTGGCGGCTTTGCTGAATGAAACCGAGACGATGGCGCGCTCAGTGAATTTCAAAGCCATTGTGCCGGGCGATGCCTGCGCGGTGGCGACGGTGTTGGCGCTGCTGCTCGGCGGCTTGGGCGGCTTGGCATTTGACCGATTTCAGCCGGATACCGGCGTGCTGTTGCGGCGCGTGTTCCTTTCCAACGAAGAGGTGCCCCGCTTTACCCAAATTGAATCAGTTAGCGTGAATCCCGATGCCACCCTTGCTCGCGGGGATGATGTGGAAATTGTCGTCACATTGAAATCCATCAGTCGGGTGAATCCGGACACGGCTATCATTAACATTAAATACGATAATGCCGACCGCGCAGTGCCGTACACTGTGGAGCGGGATGCGGCGTCGCTTCCGAGCGAGTACCGTCTGAAGCTGGAAAATGTGCGCGAGTCATTTGAGGTCGATGTGCGCGTCAATGACGCTCGCGCAGAGGAGAGCGTAACTGTCGTGCCGCGGCCTGCGGTGCGGGCAATTAAGTTTCGCCAAGACTATCCTTCGTATACCGGGCTTCCATCGCAGGATCGGCGGCGCGGCGATCTCGTGCTGCTCGTGGGCGGTAAACTATTGATTAAAGTGGACGCCAACAAACCGGTGGTCGGCGGTCGCGTGACAGTGTTTCACGCAAGCGGCAAGACTACGGAATATTCTTTGGAGAAAACTGGGAAGGATGAACTCAGGCGGTCGGTGCCGATGCGCGAACTGGGCATCACTGGGTTCAGCGTTAAGTTGCTGGACGAGAATGGCTTCGATTCGCGCGATGAGGCGGTGTATCGCGTTACGATGATGCCGGATAAACCACCGGTGGTGCGAGTGCTGCGTCCGGTGCGCAAGGAGGAAAAGGTGACTCAACGCGCGCTTTTGCCAATTACGATTTCTGTGAAGGACGATTATGGCGTGGATACGCTCACACTCAAATACACCGACAACATTGGTCGCGAGCAAAGTATTCCGCTAAAGCCGGAGAAAAAACTGGGGCGCCAGGCGCAGGTATTTCATGAGTGGCGGATCATTGACCTCAAAACGCAAACGGGCGCGCGGATGGAATATTGGATCGAAGCGACCGACTCGTGCGCCCCAAGGGCGGGTGTGGGGCAAAGCCGTAAGCTGCTGGCCGCGGTGGTGACGGATGATGAAAAACGACAGGACCTTCAAAACCGAGCCACCGATTCGATTACAGGAGTGAATGAAACGGCGGAAGGTCAGGAAAAGCTTAATCGTGAGCTCGGCGAAATCATCCGTGCGCGAGCAGTTCCTAAGGAGTCGGGTCCGGTTGAAAACGAATAAGTTTGGCCCGAGACCGGTCAGATGAACGTTGCTAAAAGCAGCAAAATAGACATAATCCGCACAGCGTTAGCAAAAACTGAAACGAAAACGGACAACGCACTGGAGAATATTTTATGAATCTAAACCGCATCATCCTCATTGCCGTACTTGCGATGGTTTGCGCGCCTCTTTTGGCCGTAGCCGCGCCCGCCCAAAAATCCAACTCTGGCCTCCTAAGGCAGGAGGTGAAGCAAAGCAACATCGGCATTAGCCTTCAGCGCGTGGCGAGCCAGCTCGACGCGGTGATTGCCGAGTATACCCGTAACGGTTTGGAGGGCGACGATGTTGACACGCTGCGGCGTTTCCGCGGGATGCTCAACCAGCTCACCGCCGCCGAAGTGGCCGGCGTGGTGAAGCAACTCAAGGCCGCGCAAATTATTGGCGCCAACCCGAAGCGCGCCAGCGAGAATGCCATCGGCGCTTTTTCCGGTCAGAAACAAGTCATCGTTTCGCTCAAGCAAATTTATCTCGATTGGCAATTGCAGCAGGAATTCCGAACTCTTTCCACGCGCTATGAGCGCCTCGCTAAAACCCAGTATGGCAACCTCCAGCGCGCCGTGGAAATGGTCACCAAATCGCGAGGCTCCAATTCCTACGCCTACCGCGAAGACGTCAAGATTGACCTACGCATTCAGGAGCTCGACCAAGTCGGCATCAATGATGAAGCTAAGATCCTCGCTACGCTTCTTGAGAAGCTCGACAAAAAATTCGCCGGCACCGAAGAGCGTCGCGCCGCCAAGGCGTTGGCAAAGGTGAAGGCCGATTTGAAACCCGCCCTCGATGGCGCGGCCACTGATCTCAAGGGCAAAGCCATCAAGAGCGCAGCTGGTTACGAGCAGAACGCCCATCGCAGCATGATTGAACTCGTGCGTCTGCTCGCGCCCGAACGCAGCAAAGAAGAAACCATTCGCCAAGCCATCGAGGACATAAAAAAGGTGATGGCCGAGCAAAACGAAGTGATGGCCGAAACTAAGGATCTCAAGGACGCTAAAACGCCCGACACCGAATCCCTCGAGAGTCAACAAGCCGAGCTGGCATTCCAGACCGATCTCATCCGGCAGGACGTTAAGGATGTTGTCCCCGAGGCTGCCGACGAACTCAAGCAATCGCGCGACAATCAGCAAACCGTACGCTCTATTTTAAGCAACACGCAGGCAGCTCCAACTAGCAAGGCCTTGCTAGCCCCCGAGCAGCAGGAGTTGGCGCTGGAAAATCTTGCCGACGCTAAGGATGTCCTCGAGGAGGAGCTCAAACAAATGGCCGAGAACCGCAAGAACCCAAAAGATAAACTCGAGCAGTTAAAGGAACTTGCCAAGAAAGTCACCGAACTTAAGGAAAAGGAAGAAAAGATCCAGGCTGCTGGCGAGGAGTTAGAGGCTTTACCGGAGCCTACACCCAGTCAGCAAGCCGAGGCTGAGGCTGCGCGTCAGATGGCTGAAAAGCAAGCCGAGGAGGCCAAGCAAATCGCCAGCCACTTGGAGCAGGTTCTGGAGAGAGCTCCCGAGGAAGTGAAAGCAGCTGCTGAGATTGCGGCCAAAAAGGCTGAAGAGATCGCCAAGGAAATCCCGGCAATTGAGAAACGTGCAGAAGCTGCCAATGCTGAGATAGCTAACGAGCTTAAGGAGGCTGCTGAGCAATTGGAACAAGCGGCCAAACAAGCTACTGAAGCAGCTAAGAAGGCTCAAGAGGAGGAACAGAAACTTGCTGAGGCTGCCAAGCCTTTGGAGCAGGCGGCCCAACAACTAGCACAGGCAGCACAAAAAGCTTCTGAGGCGGCCGAAAAGTCTGAGGATGCTGCTCAAAAACAGGCGGCCCAACAGGCTCAGCAGCAGGCGCAAAAGGCGGCTCAGGAAGCAAAAAACATGGCACAGCAAGCCAAAGGAAAATTACCGGAGGATTTAGCCAAGCAAATCGCTGAGGCAGCTAAAAACTTGGCCGAACGGAAAATTCCGGAGATTGAAGAAAAATCCGATAATGCTAAGGCCGATGCGGCAGAAGTATTACAGGAAGCGAAAAAAGCCCTAAATGAGGCTGCTGACAAGGCTGCCAAGGCTGCGCAATCAAAAGAGAATCAGGAGCAAAAACTTGCCCCAGCCGCCAATCCACTTGAACAGGCCGCGCAAAAATTGGATGAAGCCGCCACGAAAGCTGCAGAAGCTGCAGAGCGGGCAAATACGCCCGAGGAAAAACAATCAGCTGAAGCTGCACAAGCAGAAGCCCAAAAGGCAGCCCAGGAGGCTAGAAAGTTGGCTCAACAGGCGAAGGGCGAGTTGCCTGAGGATTTAGCTAAGCAGATTGCCGAGGCAGCAAGCGAGTTGGCCAAAGAGGATGTTCCTGAGATAGGGAAAAAGGCAGGAAAAGCAAAAGCAGATGCGGGCAAGGAATTAGATCAGGCTAAGAAGGCTCTGGAAGAGGCCGCCAAAAAGGCAGCAGAAGCTCAAGCAAATAATGAAGATGCCAAGCAGCAACTTGCTGAGGTCGGCAAGAAGCTTGATCAAGCCGCTAATGCTCTCCAACAGGCTAAGCAAAAGGCTGAGGAAGCCCGGGAGATGAAAAATGAAAAGCGTGATGGTCTTCAGGATCAGTCCAAGGAACAGGAGGCGGTGAAGGGTGAGACCAAGGAAACCCAACAGGAAGCAGCTGAGCCTGCGCCGGAGGCTGCCGAATCACTGGGTCAGGCTGCGCGCCAAATGCAAAAATCCGAGGATAAACTAGCCCAATCCGAGAACGCCCCCGACGCCCAGCAAGCTGCCATTGATGCTCTCGAAAAAGCTGAACAACAACTCGCCGATAAAATTGATGAGCTCGAAAAGGCAGCTGAGCAAAAGAAAGCACTCGAGGAATTGAGCGGCGATATCGCAGAACTCATTAAGGAACAACAAGACCTTCAACTCGAAACCGCCAAAACCGCTGTTAAAGAACAGAGTCAAGATAACGCAGCTAAACCTGAGGGAAGCAAACCTGAGGGAAGCAAACCTGAGGGAAGCAAACCTGAGGGAAGCAAACCTGAGG
>JAPKEI010000053.1 GCA_028872685.1 Verrucomicrobiota bacterium
AACGCAAACGGGCCGCACAAAGGCCGTTGAGTCCATGGGGCTGCCGGGAATTTATTTTCCCCGAGGGCCCCGGCATGATCCAAGCCTTGAAGGTGTCCCACAAATCGAGCGCCACCTTTGAACCAACTTCGCATGATGACCAGCCAGTGCTCGGCCATAAGACGACCGGCGGTTTGGCCGGGGGGTTCCGGCACCAATGCCGCCGGAGCAGGAGGCGCTTCGGCTCCGTTCGCACGCGGGGGCAGGGCACCTTGAAATATCAGGGCGCCACCCAACAGAGCGGTAACTTGAATGGCTCGTAGATTCATTCTATCGGCTTCATTCTCTTGGTTGCCCAGCCTATGCCAAGCACGATTATTCGGCACGGAGCAGCAAATTCCGGGCCAACTTTTTGAAAATGGCATTCATACTCAAAAACGTCATTTTTGGAGAATAATGAGAAAAACACCTTTTTTTGACTAAATGGCAAAAAATACCATAATTTTCGGGTTCATAAAGTTCCTAAAATCGACCTAAAACGCAAAAAATAGGCCAAATATGCGAGTTTTATAAAATTTCAATTTTTGCCCCTATAATGGCACGGGGCTTGCTGCACGCGAGGCATGATTGATGCGCTTTTTAACGGTGCCAACTATCAGGGCGTGAAGAAGATGCTCGATGCTACTGCCCTGCGGCAGGAAGCCATCGCAAGTAATTTGGCGAATGTTGAGACGCCTCATTACAAGCGGATGGATGTGCAGGCTTCGTTTGCCTCCGAGCTTTCGCACGCAATCGGCTCCGGCTCGGCCGATACCGTGCGCGGGGTGAAGGCGCGCATCACGGTGGACACTTCCGCCGTGGCGCAGAATCGTGATGGCAACTCGGTGCAACTTGAAAAGGAATTGATGTTGTTACAGAAAAACATGGTGGCCCACCACATGCAGACGCAAATGATCAACGGCACGTTTTCCAAACTGCGTGCCGCCATTAAAACCCGATAACCTTTCCCTAACCCGCTATTATGAACATTAACATTTTACCCGGAGCCGACAGCGCCGCTTCCGCTTTGCAGGCGGAGAAGGTGCGGATGGAAGTCATTTCCCAAAACATCGCCAACGCCAACACCACCAGCACCAGCAACGGCGGCCCGTACCAACGCCAAGTCGTGCGCTTCGAGACGATCATGGCCAATCAGTTTGACCCCTACAGCGCCAAGGCCGAAGTGCGCGTGGCGGGGATTGAAACGGACAATCGCCCGTTCAAGGTAATGCATCAACCGGGCCATCCCGATGCGGACGCGGACGGCATGGTGAGATACCCGAATGTAAATGTTCACGAAGAGATGGCCGATTTGATCGCCTCTTCCCGCGCGATGGAGGCTAACCTTTCCATCATCCGCACCTCCCGCCAAATGGCGATGCAAACGCTGGCGATTG
Organism: Verrucomicrobiota bacterium; assembly: GCA_028872685.1. Classification (GTDB taxonomy): domain Bacteria; phylum Verrucomicrobiota; class Verrucomicrobiia; order Limisphaerales; family UBA1100; genus JACNJL01. The sequence goes on from JAPKEI010000053.1 coordinate 1,416, forward strand.
GTAAGAATTAAATTTAACGCCCGTATATAATGATACCCGTAAATCCAGTAGCAGCGCAGGGGCTGGCGGACATTTACCGCCAGCAACGCGCGATTATGGATCGCAGCCGCGACATCACTGATGCCAGCAAGGCCGGCGCGGCTGTGGCGCCGGAGGGGGCGCAGGCGGCGCACAAGCCGGAAGCGGTGGGTTTTGGCGGCGTACTGGATAAATTTGTCAACGAGGTCAACGCCAAGCAGCTTGACTCTACTCAGGCGGTGAATGATTTGCTGGGCGGGAAAGATATCCCGCTGCATCAAGTGATGATCACCATGCAGGAAGCTGGCGTGGCATTTCAGCTGATGGTGGAAGTGCGCAATAAACTGCTCGAAGGCTATCAGGAATTAATGCGCATGCAGATTTAGTGAACCCAATTTTGCAAACCCCAACCAACTGAACAATGGATAAAATAAAAGCAATGGCGATGCAGCTCCTGACCATCTGGCAGCAGCTCGGCGTGAACCAAAAAGTAACCGTGGCCGCCTCCGGTCTGCTCGTCGCAGGTGCGCTGTCGGTGGTGGTGTTTTTCACCAGTAAAACGGATTTTGCGTTGCTGTATGGCAATATGGATTCCAAGTCCGCGGGCGAAATCATCGCGGTGCTGGAGGAGCAAAACATTCCCTACGAAGCCGGTGCCGGTGGCACCAGCATCATGGTGCCGCGCGAAAAGGTTTACAGCCTGCGGATGACGCTCGCCAGTCGCGGCCTGCCCAAGGCCGGCGATGTGGGTTGGGAGTTATTTGATAATAAAAACACCGTGAGCATGTCGGATTTTGTGCAGCAGAATAATAAGGTACGTGCGTTGCAGGGTGAGCTGGCTCGCAGCATTGCAATGATCCAAGGCGTGAGCAGTGCCCGCGTGCATGTGGTGCTGCCTAAGACGCGCTTGATTGTGGATGAAAATAAAAAAGGAACGGCGGCTGTGCTTTTGAACCTCAGCAGCGCGGGATCCATTCGGCCCGAGGCGGTGCATTCCATCCGGCATTTGGTGGCCGGCGGCATTGAGGGGTTGCAGCCCAACAACGTGATGGTGACTGATAATTATGGCAACACGCTTACCTCGTCGGGCGATGGAGATGGCGCGTTTGCAATGGCCAACAACCGGCTGACCACCCGCCGTAATTACGAGAAGTACCTGGCGGCTCAGGTGCGGTCCACGCTGGAACCGGCACTCGGCCCGGGACAGGTGATTGTGACCGTGAGCGCGGAAATTAACCACGACCAGATCACGCACACCTCCATCGAGTTTGATCCCGATGGAGTGGTAACCAATCAATTTACGTCCACGATCGACACCACTGGCAACAGCACCCCCCGCCCCGGCGGCGTGGCCGGTGCCACTGCCAACACCAACACCAGCACCAACAACGCCGGAGGTGCCTTGGCCAACAACACCCAAAACAAGGAAGAGAAAATAATTTCGTTCAACAACAGCCAAAACACCACGAACACAGTGAAAGCCGTGGGCAAGCCCGAGCGCATTACGGCCTCGGTGCTGGTTGCCCAGGGCGCCACGGCACGTGATGCCGTCGCCATGTTGCAGCTGACCAACGTGGTAAAAAACGCCATCGGCCTGCATATTGATGGCGGCGTGGGTGGCGTACGGCCCGATGATATTGTGGTGGAGGAAATTCTCTTTAATGACGCCCATCTCGCCGTCGCGAAGGAGGAACTTGATTCCGCTGCCACAAAGGCCATGATTGGTGACTTGGTGCGGAACATCCTGTACGTGCTGCTGGGTGCGGGCGCGTTGTTGGCCTTTGTGAAGCTGGTGAAGCGCAGCGCCGATGAGGCGATCCCCACCGGCGTGCCGGTGGGTCAATTGCTTGCCGGAACCGCGATGGTGGCCGCGCCCGCTGGCGCCATGGCCGGAGGCGCGATGATGGCTGCGCCGGTAGGCGGTGGATTACCCGCGGGGGGGGTCGACGCCGAATCGCAAATTGCCGCCTCGGCCAAGTCATTGGAAGATATTGAAGAAGCTTTGAAAGATCCATCCAAACTCTCGACCGCCGAAATCCAGATGCTCATGGACAAGAAAAAGGAGGAGAAAGAGCGCCGCAAGATGCTTGAGGCCATGGCGGATGAAGATGATGAAGAGGATGTCGAAGTCATCGAGCAGGAAAAACAAAAACTGATCATGGACTTTGGGATCGGCAAGAAGCAGCCCGAGCGCGTGAACATCGAGGTGCTCCGCGATATGATCAAGGAAAGCCCCGAATCCATGGCTGTGGCCGCTCGCCGCTGGCTCGGGAGCTCCGGTGAGGATAATGCCGATGAAGACGACTCCAATGACGGAGCCGCAAGCTGAACTTAAAACTGAATTGAACCATGGCTGATCGCAAAAAAAAGAAAAACGTCCCACGAGGCATGCAGCTGACCCAGTCGCAGAAGTTGGCGGCCTTCCTCATCGTCATGGGCGAGGATGCGGCGGCGGATATCATCAAGAATTTTGATGATAACGAGCGCGAACTGGTGTGCGCCGAGATGGCAAACCTGCCGGTGCTCGACGCCGCCATGCAGGGCTCCGTGCTGCAGGAATTCACCGGTATGGCGGTGGAAGCGCAATCGGGCATCAGTGGTTCGGTGGATTTCACGCGGGCGGTGCTGGAAAAATCCGTGGGGCTATTTAAGGCGGCGGAAATCATCGGCCGCGTGGGCACTGCTCGCACGAGTGTAGCCACCATGCAGCAAATCATCGATTTGGATTCCGTTTCCATTTGCAATCTGCTCAATGAAGAAGACCCGCAAACCATCGCGCTGGTCGTTAGTTATTTGCCCGCGCAAAAAGGATCCGAGGTACTCATGAGCTTACCGGAAAAGGTACGCGAAATGGTGGTCGAAAAACTTGCTACCCTCGAGTCCACCCCTATCGAGGTGGTGGAAACTCTTGGCGAAGTGCTCTCCGCCAAGGTTGGCGAACGCGTCAGCCGCGCGTTGAACCAAACCGGTGGCGAAAAATCCGCCGCCGCCGTGCTCAACGCCATGAACAAGGAAGAGCGCAAGAAGCTGCTCGACAATATGGACGAACGCGCCCCCGACCTCGTGCGCTCCATCCGCATGAAGATGTTCACCTTCGACGATTTGCAAACGCTTGACGTGAAGACCATCCAGAAAATCATGCGCGAAGTGGATGCCAGCAAATTGGCCGTGGCCCTCAGCGCCGCCACCGACACGCTCAAGGAAGCCATGCTCGGCTCGCTCTCCAAACGCGCCGCCGAGAATGTGAAGGAAGAAATCGACAACATGGGCAAAATCTCCCTGCGCGAAGTGGAGGTGAACCAAAACTCTATCATCGACGTGGTGCGCCAACTCGAAACCGAAGGCGAAATCTCACTGGAAGGCGAGTAATAGGAAGAACATTTTATGGTACAAGCCATTGACAACATTGTAACCGAAGCCCCGCTGCGTGGCATCCGCTTGGCTATTGGCCCCGCTGAGGCATTGCTGCCCGAGGAACCCGTAGGCCCCACACACGAGGAGCAACTCGCCGAGCAGGAAACCGCCGCCCACCAACGCGGCCGGGATGAGGCTGTCGCCGAGTATGAGCCGCAACTCACCGCCCTGCGCACCGAACTGGAAGCCGCCAAGGCCGAAGGTGCCAATCAACAACTGGCGACCATCGAGGAAACCGTGCAATCCCAACTCGCCACGCGCCTCAATGAATTGGAATCGGAGTTGATCGAATTTTCCACTGAAGCGGCCATCCGCCTCGTGCACGGGCTGCCCATCAGCACCGGCGTCATTGAGGCCGCCATTCGGGAAACGCTCGAGCACTGCGAACAGGATGCCGAGGTGTCGGTTCATTTGCATCCCGAAGATTTAAAAATGCTGAAGAGTCATCAGAGCGAGCTGCTGCAGGATTCGCCCCATCAACGCCGCGTGCGGTATTTGGAGGGTAAGGAAGTTTCGCGCGGCGGTTGCCTCGTGGAAACCCGCTGCGGTGTCATCGATGGCCGCCGCGAAACCCGCGAAGCTCTGTTGCGTGAAGCAGTTAGCGCATAAATTTTGAAATGATTGCCAACGAACAAAAAGTCAGTTCCCGCACGAGTCAAGGTGTTCGACAGATTAGATCGCGTCTGTCCAACACCCGCCTCGTCGAGAACCGCGGCCGCGTGACGCAGATGATCGGATTGGTCATTGAATCACAGGGCCCGATGGCGTCAGTCGGCGAAATTTGCCGCATCGAGTCGCGCATCACCGGCAAAAAATTACTGGCCGAAGTGGTCGGCTTTCGCGATCGCAATCTGCTCCTGATGCCGCTCGGCGATGCGCAGGGCATTTGCCCGGGCAGCGAAGTGGTCGCCACCGGCGATTCCCTCCGCGTGCCTGTGGGCGAGGCGCTCTTGGGCCGGGTGATCGATGGCATGGGCCAGCCGCTCGATGATTTGGGTGACATCCCGCAACAGCCACTCGCCGAGCTGGACCTCCAAACACCGCACCCACTCAAGCGCGGCCGCATCGATCAACCTTTTGAAACCGGCATCAAAGCCATCGACACATTTACTCCACTTGGCCGCGGCCAACGCCTTGGCATCTTCGCCGGCAGCGGTGTGGGCAAATCCACTTTGATGGGGATGATGGCCAGCAAATCCGAGGCGGACGTGAACGTGATCGCCCTCATTGGTGAGCGGGGCAGGGAAGTCCGCGAATTTTTGGAACGCGATCTCGATGAAGCTGGTCGCGCAAAATCCGTGGTCGTCGTCGCCACTTCCAACGAGCCGGCACTTGCCCGCGTGAAGGGAACTTTTTTGGCAATGACCATCGCTGAACATTTCCGAAGCCAAGGCAAAAACGTTTTGTTGATGATGGATTCCATCACCCGTTTTGCGATGGCCCAGCGCGAGATTGGCCTCGCCATTGGCGAGCCACCTAGTTCGCGTGGCTACACGCCTTCGGTTTTTTCATTGCTGCCGCAACTGCTCGAACGTGCAGGCAACAACGAGCACGGCTCCATCACCGGCCTGTTTAATGTATTGGTGGAGGGCGATGATATGAATGACCCCGTGGCCGACGCCGCGCGGTCCATCCTCGACGGGCATCTCGTGCTCTCGCGCGAATTGGCCTCGCAAAATCATTATCCCGCCATTGACGTTTTAGAGAGCGTGAGCCGCCTCGCGCACGATCTGCTCTCACCCGAGGAACGCGCCCACATGGGCAACGCGCGCGAATGTATGGCGGTGTATCGCAAGAGCCAGGATTTGATATCGATTGGCGCGTATCAGCCCGGCAGCAATCCGAAGATCGACGAAGCTATCAGCCTGCACGAACCGCTGCGTGAATTTTTGCGGCAGGATACCACCGTGGGCAATGGCCGAGAGGAAAGTTGGCAGCAACTCATCCAAACTCTGGGGCAAGCCCAGCCCGCCCAATCCGAGCTTGCGCCGGAAGGGCAATTTGCTCCGCAAATGCAACCACAGGCCGGTTTCCCCGCGCCCGAACAACAACCCAGCGGGCAACCGCCAATGATGGCCTGAAATGAAACCATTTAAATTTTCACTCAAGACCGTGCTGGAAGTTCGCTTCAATGAGGAACAAGTGGCCAGCGACGTGTACGCCCGCGCCCGTGGCGAAGTGGAAGCGCTCCAATTGCACTGGCGCGCACTGGGTGAAGCAGTGGATGCAAATTTAACCGCCTGTCGCAGCGCCTTCGACGGTCAGGCGCAAAGCGGCGATTTGGCCCAATTGCAGGGATCGCTGCGTTCGTTGCGCGCGCAGTTGGCGGAGTTGGAACCGGAACTGCTACGCTTGCAAGGTGTGATGGATGAAAAATGGCAGTTGCTGATCGAAGCCCGTCAACGCCGCGAGGCACTCGAAAAAATGCGTGACAAAAAACAAACGCTGCACCAACGCGAAGCCCGCCGCACGGAACAGAATGCCATCGATGAAATGGTGCTGCTACGCGAAGCCAGCGGAATGGCCACGAAAATTTAATGGGGGAATGATATGAAAAAGATTTTAAAATCACGATGGTTTGTCGCTCTGTTGGGAGGCATTTTGTTTATCGCCACGTTGGTTGGGTTGACGTTGAAATCGAAAGACATGTTGTTGCAGTCGGCGGTCGAGCAGTCCGGCGTGGTCAAGCAGGCGGCGAAGAAGAAAAAGGTGGAGATTGCGAAAGAAGCCGAAAAGCCCAAGACCATGGTGGATACCGCAAAAACAGAAGAATCCGAGGAACATAAGACAAAACAGCCGGAAGATGACCGCACCATCGAGCGGCGATTCGGGGATCTCAATCGCATCACCGCGGCGGGTGACTTGGAAATTACCGACCCGGGTTTACGTGACCTCATCCAGCGACTCCAAGCCCGCGGGAAATACCTGAAACAACGCGAGGCTGAACTTGAAGAGTTGAACAGTCACATCAGCGAACAACTCAAGGAACTACATTTTCACACCAACCACATCTCCACAACCCGCGCGCACTTGGACAAATTGTTTGAGGGCAAAGTGATTCAGATTCAGCAGATTGAAACCAACAAGCTAATGCGGTTGGCGGGCATTTATGAGAATATTATGAATCAAGGGGATGCGGGAGCGCGTGAAGCGAATCTCAGAAATCTGATTCGGGCTACTCAGGATGATGATCCCACTTTGAATCCAAAAATCTTTCAGTACATGGCCCCGACCAATCAGGCGACCATCGTGAGCACGCTGATTTCCGGTGATGCCGAGGACGTAAAACTTTACAACACACTCATTAAAGACTGGCGCCGTACCATGCCGAATACCGGCTCGGCACCACTATTCACACCATAATGACACCCTTACCCACACAATCCACAGCTACCGATGCACCCGCAGCGGATCCTGTTTTTGGCCTGATGACTCCGGCCGAACCTGCCGCAGCGAATCAGGACTTCGATAAAGTATTTCGCGAAGCTTCCGGTGAAACCGAGGCCGCCGAGGAGGAAAAATCTGCCGAGGATAAATCCGAATCCAAAATCAAAGATGAGGCCGCGCGGCAAAAAAACCGCGCCAAGGAATTGGCCGGGCTGGGCCATTCATCTCCGTTGCAGCCAGACCTTGCGAGCCAAGCCAAATCCAAGGCTAAATTGGAAGTGAGTGCGAAAGCAACTCAGCTCAACGGGCAACAAATTCAAACCACCGAAACCGCAAAGGCAGAGGTCGGTTCGAAACTTTCAAGCGAGTCGAAGTTGCTGAAGGCTCAAGCCCAAACCGACTCCAAGTCCGTTGAAAACAATGAGTCCAAAGCCGAAACCGCCAAAGCAGCCCGCCAAACATTACAGGCGCGCAAGCAAGCTGCCGCGAAGCAAACTGTCCAACTGAAAAAACAAAAGGCTGCGCGCGCGCAAATAAAGACCGAAGACACCAAGCACGCTCAAGCCAAAGCTGAATTGGAAGGCGTGCGGCAAAATTTTCCCACCGCTGCGTCGGCTAAAGGCGCGTCGGTAAAACCCGCGCAATCGGCTGATAAGACCGGCAATTTACCGGAAGGCGAATGGGAAATCGTGAACGGCACACAACTTGCTCAGAACGATCATAAGATGGCCATGATGGCAAAATCAATCACCCCCGCATCGGAAGGGTCCGTGGCGAGATGGGAAGAGCTGCGTCCGGCGACTAGTGCCGAGCTCGGCGGCGGTGCGTCCAGCCAACAACAGGACTTGCCACGCGAACAAGCCAAGGAATTTACCGCACCGATTCAAGCAACCTCCGCTCCCGCCGCCACCGGCACTGCGGCTACTCAGGCTTTCACGCCTGCACCCGGACAAATCTCTGCCACGCTTGAGAAAATTTGGAATGCCGTTACCACTTTCCGCACCAAGGGCGCTGATCAGTGGACGGTGAAGTTACAGGCAGAAAACCAAACTCAAATGGAACTGACCATTCGCTACAGCCAGGGCGGTTTGGAAATTCAGGCGCGGTTGGGGCAGGGCGATGGCCAACAGCTCGCCGGCCAATGGAATGAGCTGCAACAATCCCTCGCCGAACGCGGGGTGACCCTTCGGAACTTGGATCGCGAAGAGGCCGAATTACCCCGTTTTTCCGAGGATTTAGACGATTTTAACTCTTCCGAAAGCCGCCGCCACGCGTCGGCCGGGGAGGATGATGATAAGCCGCTCAACTGGGGTGGTCTGGAAAATAACCGCGAGGAAGAGGACGCTCCCGCCCCGCGGCGCGCCACCGCGCGCACCGAAAATGCCAGTTGGGAAAGCTGGGCATAACGAGAGGAACGAACCATGATTGTAAACTCCACACAAATTACTGGATTCAAAGCCGAAGCCCCGGAGGCGGTTGAGCGCGTGCCGGTGAAGATGCTTGGCCAGAATGAATTTTTGAAATTGCTCGTCACACAGATGCGCAATCAGGACCCGATGCAGCCGGTGAGCGATACCGAGTTTATCGCGCAAATGGCGCAGTTCAGCAGCTTGGAGCAAACCAAGAGCATGGGCGCCGACATCGCCAAGCTGCGCCAAGGCAACGACTTCTTGCAGGCCACCAACCTGCTGGGCAAAGAAGTGCGCCTCCTCACTGGGGATTTGGATTTTACGAAAGGAATCGTGACTGACCTCAACGTCAAGGATGGCGAAGCGAGGATTATTGTGGGTAATAAAACCTACACCCTGGACCAAGTGAACTCCGTTACTGCGGAGGCTCCAAAAACCGAAGAAAATACAACCACGGAATAAGTCATGATTCGATCACTCAATACCGGCGTACTCGGCATCAAGCAGTTTCAAACCAGCCTTGATGCCATTGGTAATAACCTGGCCAACATTAATACTATCGGCTTCAAGGGCGCCCGCGTCGATTTCTCGGACACTCTCGCGCAGACTATGCGTGCCCCCACGCCCGACACCGCCACCACCAGTGGCGCCGCCGGTATGCAGGTGGGTAATGGTGTCACCGTGTCGGCCATCAAAAACCAGTTTACTCAGGGAGCCATCAAGCAAACCGGCGTGCGCACGGATATGGCCATCACCGGCGAAGGGTTTTTTATGGTGAAAGACGCCACCACCAACGAGTTGTTCGTCACCCGCGCGGGTGATTTCCGCGAAGATAAAAACGGATTTCTGGTTACCAATGACGGCTTCCGCGTGCAGGGCCTCAACAAGCAGGCACCCGCCAATACCGCGGCGGAAAAACTGGAAATTGGCGATCTCAAGCTCGATGTGGGCAAGTACACCCAAGATCGTTCCGGCGTGTCTTTAAATACCTCCACCAATGTGCTCACCAAAACCGCCCACGCGTATACCACGGGTAATCAGGTGAAATTCAGCAGCACCGTGCCCAATGTGGCCGGTGGAACAGCCACCACGTCCACGGTTTATTTTGTGGCAAAAGTTACCGATGACACTTTCAGTTTGCACAACACCGCGGCCGATGCTGCATCCGGCGCGAATAAAGTGAACCATACCGTCGCCAGCCCAGCGGAGGTCACCGTGAGCAGCGTCACTTACGCCAGCGATTATTTGACCCTCGCTGCCGGCCACGGGATGACGACGGGTGATACGTTTTATGTAACCGGCGGCACCATGCCCGGCGGGTTAACCGACGGCAAAGCGTACTACGCTCGAGTGGCCACTAATAATATATTTTTTCACACCACCGCTGCCGATGCCGCAGGCGCAACTAATACGGTGGACATCACCACCGCGGGCAGCGGATTCAAGTTTTACAAAGACACCGGCACTGTCTCTTCACTCACTCTCACCGGTGGTGCGAGCATCAGCTCCTACAGCATGGGCGCCGATGGCAAGGTGAACATGCTGCTTACCGACGGCACGCAATACTCACGGGCGCAGATGTTACTACAAAACTTTCAGAACCCTCAGGCGCTGCTCAAGCAGGGAGCTAACCTGTACGGCAACCTCGCCACGGCGGGCCCGGCGGGCATCACCACTTCCAGTGCCGGCGCCACGGAAATTCTCACCAACGCCAAGGCCCCCGGATCTTCCGGCATGGGCCGTATCGCGGCGGGTTCGCTCGAGCTCTCAAATGTTGACATGGCACGGGAGTTCTCTAACATGATTACAACGCAACGTGCCTTCCAGGCCAACGCCCGGGTGATCTCCACCAGTGATGAGATACTCAAGGAAATGATGGCCCTGAAACGATAATACAAACGCACACATAACTGATTTTTAACCAAAAAACGGAGGTAAACAATGGCTGAAGAAGAAGCACAAGCACCCGAAGAAAACGCTGCCGCCGA
>JAPKEI010000054.1 GCA_028872685.1 Verrucomicrobiota bacterium
CAGAAAGCTAATTGGGCACGACGGCCCTTAACCCCGAAAATGGAAGAGTATGCTCGCAACGATACGCGGCATCTCAAGGCCGTGGTGGATGCCTTGCGCGAAGACCTTCGTGCGCGTGGTCGGGAGGAGTGGCATCAGCAGGAATGCGAACGCCAAATCCGTGATAATGCCGTGAACCCACCGCCAGATCCCGACCAAGAATGGCGTATCAAAGGCACGGCCAGAATGCAACCGGGGGCATTGGCCGTGATGCGTGAACTCTGGCGGTGGCGTGAAGCCGAAGCACGCAAACGTAATCGCCCGCCTTTTTTTGTGCTCTCGCCCGACACGATGCGTGATGTGGCCGAGTCGGCGGTGCTCGACAGGCCCTTTGTAAATTTATTGCCCCGCCGCATGCCCGATCATCGCAAGCACTCTATCCAGCGTCTTGTCCAGCAAGCGCGTGAACTGCCCGAGGAAGAGTTGCCCATTGTTCACAAGTCCCCGCCGCGCAAACACATTTCGCCCGCGCAGAAAAAACGGTTCAGCGATTTGCAGGCAGTGCGCGATCGTGAGGCTGGAGAGTTGGGCATTGATCCCACGCTGATCGCCAGTCGCGCCACGTTGGTTCGTCTCTCGTGCGAGACGGATGAAATTTTTAATGAAGTCCTCCCGTGGCAGCGGGCCTTGCTTGGTGTCAGTTAAGGCAACACTTCCAGTAAAAACCCCTTCAAATATTCCGTCTCCCGAATCGCCGGCACCACGGGGTGATCGGGCGATTGCCAAAAACGCTCGCGCAGTCGTAGCACCTTCCGCGCATCGGCGGCCGCGCTTAGGATGGTGTCCAAAAACAAATCGTCATCCACATGATGTGAACAGCAGAAAGTGGCCAATAACCCGCCCGGCGGTAACAAGCGCAGAGCACGCAAATGGATTTCTTTGTAACCCCGAAGCGCGTCCGGCACCGAGGCGCGGTTTCGAGTGAAGGAGGGTGGGTCGAGAATCACCACGTCAAATTCGCGCGCTTCTTTTCCTGAATGCTTTTTAAGCCAGTCAAAAACATTGGATTGTTCGAAGGTCGCCGTTAGATCGTTTGCTAATGCATTTGCGCGTGCTTGTGTCAGTGCTTCCTCAGATTGATCAAGCCCCAGAACTTCGCTTGCGCCTGCCTTAGCCGCGTGTAGCGCGAAGCCGCCCTGAAAAGTGAAGCAATCCAGCACGCGCTTGTCCGCGCAGTGATTTGCCACGAGAGCATGGTTGATTTGTTGGTCGAGATAGGTGCCGGTCTTGTGCCCTTCCATCAAATCAATGTTAAAGGAAACGCCGTTCAACGCGGCGTTCACCGGGCCAGTTAATTCCCCGTGAAGGACGCTTTTGCTTTGTTGCAATCCTTCAAATTCGCGTGACCGCACATCGTTGCGCTCCACAATGCATTCTGGTTTTGTGAAATCCGAAAGGGCATTGAGAATCAATTTGTGGTGTTGTTCGATTCCCGCAGCGGTAATTTGAATCACTAATGTGGACTCGTAACGATCTACGATCAGCCCACTCATTCCATCGGCTTCGGAATTAATAAGTCGAAGCGACGAGGCTTCAGGCATCACGGCCTTGCGATGGGTAAGGGCGGCCTGAATCTTCTGCCGCCAAAAAACAGCATCCGGCTCATCGCGTTGACGAGTCATTATCCGCACTGCGATCTTGGAAGTGTTATGCCAAAAACCGCGCCCGAGAAAACGTTGCCGTTGATCGACCACCTCTACCCACGCGCCATCGGGCGGCGCGGTGTCGGGGCGTTGGAGTGATTTTTGGTAGATCCAAGGGTGGCCCGCGCGCACGCGATTGGCCTCCCCCGTCCGAAGTTGCAGGATGGGAGTTTTCATTATGTTTGTAGACAGGTCTTAGACTAAATGTTTATGAGCCTTGCTTGCGGCCAGTTTGTTTACCAGTTCCCGCACTTTTTGTGCATCGCGTTTCTGAGTTACGAGGGTGGCATCGGCGGTTTGCACAATCACGCAGTCGTGCAGGCCTACGATCGCGATGGGGGTGCGTTGTTTGGGGGGGCGCGTGTCAAAAACCACATTGCGTGCGGCGTCGACATGGATGAAATCCGCGTCGGTGGAGTTGCCTTCAGTATCGGCTTTGAGGTGACGCGCCAACGCGGGGAGAGCTCCAAGGTCGTCCCAGTCAAAATCGCCATCTGCGACAATCACATTTTGCGCATGCTCCATCACGCCAAAATCGAAGGATATTTTTTTTAGATCCGGGTAATCTTTTTTTAGCGCTCGCTTTATTTTAGCTGGAGAACCGGCGATGTGAAACCACTTCTCACACGCGGCATGTAGCGCTTTTTGATGTTTGAGCAGGCTCTCAATGATGGTTGTAAATGAAAACACAAACATGCCGGCATTCCAGCGGTAGTCACCGCTGTTCACTAATCGCACGGCTTTGGCGAAGTGGGGTTTTTCCACAAACCGTTCTGCACGGTGGAATACGGTTTTATACGGTTTGCGGCCAGGGATTGGGGGCAGGGCATTGCCGGCATGAATGTAGCCGTAACCCGTTTCAGGGTGGGTGGGATGGATGCCAATGGTAATAATGGCTTGCCCGCGGCTGGCGAGATCAAAGCTGTCGTCAAGAATCCGTTGAAACTTTTTTTCGCCTTTGGCGGAAATCACATGGTCTGAAGGGAGTACTGCCATCACGCCAGTGGTGCTACGCGCACCTACCAACGCCGCGGCCAGCGTGATCGCGGGCCCGGTGTCGCGTCCACACGGCTCGGCGATGACATTATCTTTCGGCACGCGTGGAAGCTGTTTGCGAATGGCGGCGGCCTGCGATTCGTTGGTGATGATGAAAATGTTTTTGACTGGCACCAGCGCTTTCACGCGTTCAAAGGTGTGTTGGAGAAATGATTTTTTATCGAACAATGCCAACAATTGTTTCGGCGTGGACTCGCGGCTGAGCGGCCAGAAGCGTTCGCCTTTACCTCCGGCAAGAATGGCGACGTAGCGGTCTTTCGGGTTTAGGGCGTTTTTCTTTTTTGTGGCCATGTCAGTTCTTTTTGATGGCGTCCACGAGGGTTTTCACAAAGGCACCTACGCGTTCAGGTAAATTGGTTTCCGCGCCGTGTTCGGCGATTTGATTCACAATCGCACTTCCCACTACAACGGCATCGCTGCACGCGGCCACTTGACGGGCTTGTTCGGGGTTTGAAATGCCAAACCCCACCGCAATGGGCAGCTTGGTGTGTTTGCGAATGACGGCGGTGGCTTCTTCCATGTTAGCAGCCACATTCTGCTGCATCCCAGTGACGCCTTCGCGCGAAATGTAATAAATAAAGCCATTGCCCCGCGCGGTGATCGCAGCGATCCGTTCTTCAGGCGTGGTGGGTGCGACTAACCAAATGCTGCACAAACCGGCATCGCGCATGAGCGTTTCATATTCGTCGGCCTCTTCGGGTGGGAGGTCCAGTGCGAGCATTCCATCCACTCCTGCTTCTGCAGCGACATTGATAAATTCAGCCAAACCGTGCCGGTGAATGAGGTTGTAGTATATATAGAGAACAATTGGGACTTGTGAACGCTTACGGATGTTGGCCACGGAATCCAGTAGTTTGGCGGGAGTAGTACCGCTGGCAAGGCCGCGTTGGGCGGCGAGTTGATTGACAAGACCGTCAGCCAGCGGATCGCTGAAAGGCACACCCAACTCAAGCACGTCGACACCGGCGGCATCAAGTGCCACGGCAATGTTTTCCGTGGCCTCAAGATTCGGGTCACCAGCGCCAATGTAGGCTACAAAGCCTTTTTGGCCGGCGGCCCGTAAGTCGGCAAAGCGTTGGTCGATTCGATTCATCCGCGCGCGAGCTTATCAACTGGCGTGACAGGAAGCGAGTCGGAGTCCTTCGAGCGTGAGTAAGGGACGCACGGCAGTGATTTCAGGGCATTGCCGCGCGATGAGTCGTGCTGTTCCTCCGGTGGCCACCACTGGCAATTTGCGAGTGGATAATTCGTGTTGCAGCTCTTTGATGAGCCCGGTGATAAGGCCGCGGTAGCCGTGAACCGCGCCGATGCGCATGGCGTGTTCGGTGGTCTTGCCAATGACGGAACGTATGTCACGGATTTCAACACGCGGTAGCAGCGCGGTTTTTTCGTGCAAATAATCCGTCATCGCGGAAAGCCCGGGGGCGATGATGCCGCCGGCATAACGGCCCTTAACGTCGACGATGTCGAAGGTGACTGCCGTGCCGAAGTCGACAATCACCACCGGCGCACCAAAGTGTTCGAGTCCCGCCCGCGCATTGGCCAATCGATCGGGGCCGATGGTGGCGGGTTTGGGGTAGTCAATCTCGAGCCCGCAATTGCGATAGGTGATAACTTGCGTTTTTATTCCCATCCCATGTAAAACTTTCCGCGCCGCGCGCGTGGCGGTCGGCACTACGCTGCATAACGTCGCGCTGACCACAGTTTGTTTTCCAAGAAATCGCTCCAGCCATTTTGCAGCGTGGAGGCTCTGCCAACTCGCGGTAGGGAAATTATCGTGTGGCGAAATGCGTTTGCCATGGGTGAGGCCTGCATGGGTATGGGTGTTGCCGATGTCGAGCAGTAGATTCATTTCGTGAGAGTGACTTCGCCGCCGATGATACGTTCAATTCGGCCGTGTTCGGTACGGAGCAGTAGCGCGCCATTTTCGTCCAACGCCTCAGCACGTCCGCGTACGCGGCGGGTGCCCATGTCGATGGTGGCTTGTTTGCCGAGCGTGCTGCAATGGCTGGCCCATTCCTCCGCCACGGCGGCGAAGTTGCCGGCAAGAATGCGAGCGTATTCGTGATCAAGGTTGCGAAGTACTGCCTCGGCTAGATCCGGTCGCGAAACATTTTTGCCCGTGGCCAATTTAAGAGAGGTAGCAATTCCGCGTAGATCGGCGGGGAATTCGCTGGCGGTTTGGTTCACATCAATGCCGATGCCGAGTACGACCGAGCGCACATGCTCCAGTTCGGCGCTCATTTCAGTAAGGATACCCGCGATTTTCTTGCCTTTAATTAAAAGATCGTTAGGCCATTTAATCTCCGGCGTAATGCCGGTCGCTGACTGAATGGCGCGCACCAGCGCAATGGCTGACGCTGCTGTGAGTTGGGTGCATTCGCCCGGTGTAAGGCTGGGGCGGAGAAGCGCGGAAAACCACAAGCCGCGTCCGGTGGGTGATGACCAACGACGACCCATGCGGCCGCGTCCGGCGGATTGAGATTCAGCAAATATTACGAGCCCTTCGGGGTGCCCTTCCAACGCGGCGCGGCTTGCTTCGTCATTGGTGGACGTGGTGTTTTGTAAAACGCGCACCGTGCTGCCGATCACTTGATCTTGGATGAGTCGTGATTGTAGATCAACAGCGAGGAGGGCGTCGGGCGCGGACACCAGCTGATATCCGCGGTGGGGGCTGGCGATGATTTCAAAACCTGCTTCGCGTAGTGACTCGATGTGCGACCACACTGCGGCGCGCGTGACGTGTAGTTGCTGGCATAAATCCGTTCCGGCAACGCCATCGGGATGGGTGCGGAGGGCTGCGAGCAGTTGGGCGGCAGTGGTCATGGGGTGGGAGAAAAATCCATGGCGATATCCACCGCCACAGCGGAATGCGTGAGCGCGCCAACAGAGATAAAATTTACGCCGGTTTCCGCGACCGCGCGGATGCTCTCGAACGTGATGCCTCCACTGGCTTCGATTTGGCTGCGGCCATCAATGAGCGCTACCGCTTCGCGCAACATTTCCGGAGTCATGTTATCCAGTAAAATAATGTCAGCACCCGCGGCAGCAGCGGCTTCGGCTTGTTCGAGTGTGTCGGCTTCCACTTCCACTTTCAAATCCGGCGCTGCCTCATGCGCGCGCGTCACGGCGTCGGCTACGGGGTTTAGAGCCTCCAAGGCGGCCAGGTGGTTGTCCTTGATCATGATGAGGTCATCGAGTCCGCGTCGATGGTTGCGGGCACCTCCGCATTGCACTGCGTATTTTTCGAAAGCCCGCCAGCCGGGTGTGGTTTTGCGCGTGTCGAGAATCAATACGCCAGTGCCGCGAACGGCCTCCACATAATTCGCCGCCTGCGTGGCAATTCCGGAAAGACGTTGGAGATAATTCAGCGCCGTCCGTTCAGCAGTGAGTAACGTGCGGCAGGGTGCTTCAATTTTCAGCAATGTCGCGCCAGCACCAACTACCATGCCATCTTCAATTACGGTTCGAAAATTAGTCTTTCCGGACAATTGGGCGAAGGCCTCTTGTGCGAACGCCGTGCCGCACACTGTGAGTGACTCGCGTGCGACAATGGTCGCGCTTCCCATTGCTTCTGCGGGCAGTAGCGCATTTGTGGTTACGTCACCTGTGCCGATGTCTTCGGCGAGGGCACGTTGCACATGTTGCTGGATTAATTGTTCTTCAATTGCGGCCACGGCCCATTCTTGGAGTGTGCCGTGCCAAGTGGCAAACCGTTTTACTGTTTTACTCTAAAACAGTCGGTGGAAAAAGATGTCCTTTTGGCTAATACTGTGGCACATTATTTCCATGGCTAACGTCATTATTCGACCCGATTGGTATTTGCCGGAGTCTGCTGTGACACCGGAAGCGACCTACCGCAATCGCCGGCAATTCCTTAAAACAATGGGTTTAGGAGCGGGACTGAGCGGGGGGTTGCTGGCGCGTGACGCCATGGCAGCCGCTACACCGGCGGAAAACCTCAAGCGATACCCGGGCAAGCGAAACGCCAAATATAGCCCCAACTTCCGACCGACCACCGAAGCGTGGGGCACTGGCTATAATAATTTTTATGAGTTTTCGACGGATAAGTTTCAGGTGCGGCAGTTGGTCGGCGGTTTTCGCACTACGCCATGGCCGGTAACTATCGGGGGCTTGTGCAAGAAACCTTTCAAAATGGACGCACAGGATTTGGTGGCAAAGTTTGGCATCGAAGAGCGGGTCTATCGTTTTCGTTGCGTGGAAGGGTGGGGGATGATTCTACCTTGGTCGGGCTTTTCTCTGCGGCGGTTGCTTGAACTGGCCGAGCCCACTAAAGAAGCCCGGTATGTTAAATTCACCACCGCGATGATTCCGGCTCAAATGCCAGGAATCGCGCGGCTACCACAGTATCCGTGGCCCTACACCGAAGGCTTGCGCATTGCTGAGGCGATGCACGATCTCACTTTTGTGGCCACTGGCATTTTTGGTAAACCTTTGCCCAAGCAAAACGGTGCGCCGATACGGCTGGTTGTGCCGTGGAAATATGGCTACAAAAGCATCAAGAGCATTGTGAAAATTGAGTTCGTGCGCAATCAACCCAAGACATTGTGGAACAGTCTCTCGGCGGTTGAATATCCGTTTGAGTCTAATGTGGATCCCGCTAAGCCGCATCCGCGATGGAGTCAAGCCAGCGAGGAAATGAAAGGTACAGACGGCCTGCGCGTGCGCACTCTCAAGTATAACGGCTACGGCGCGGTGGCGGGACTGTACCGTCGTTAAGGCATGCCGCTGCCGGTCATTTCCGTGGCGCAAATGCGCGAGTGGGAGGGGCGCGCTTGGGCCTCAGGTGTTTCCGAAGAGGCGGTGATGAAACTTGCCGGGGAGGCAGTGGCTCGCCGTGCCTTTGATCTTGAGAATCATTCTGGCTCATCGATACTTTTTCTGGTTGGCAAAGGTAAAAATGGGGGTGATGCCCGAATCGCTGCCGAGTTACTCAGGGCGGAGGGGGTGAAGGGGGTTCAGCTAATGGAGCTGAGGGACGGAACCGAATCTTTGCCGGATTTTTCCGACGTGTCTCTCGTAGTAGATGGGGTTTTTGGTATCGGGCTTAATCGGGGACTATCATCTGATTGGTGTAATTTCATCGAGCGACTCAATGAAGCCACGCAGGGTTTGCGGGTTCCGGTGCTGTCAATAGACGTGCCCTCCGGATTGGATGCCGATACCGGGCAACCGCGAGGTGCGGCGGTACGCGCGGACTATACGTTAACCGTTGGCGCGCCCAAGACTGGCTTAATTCCCGATCATGCCTCAGAATTTGTGGGACTCCTGGAAGTGGCTGCGGATATAGGCCTGCGCGATGCCCCACAATTGGGCGAGTTGAGGTGGGTTGATGCTAATGATTTTAAGCGCTTCGTTCCCAAGCGTCCCGCCAGCGCACACAAAGGCACCTTTGGGCATGTCGGGATTATCGCCGGTTCCACGGGCTATCATGGCGCGGCGGTGTTGGCCGCCCGCGGAGCTGCATGTGCCGGCGTGGGATTGGTGAGCGTGTTTACCCCCGCGTATGCGCCTGTGGCTGCACAGTTGCAATCGGCGATGGTGCATCCGTGGGATGCTAACGTGATTCACACATTAAGCGCATGCACAGCAGTGGTCATTGGTCCGGGGTTATTGGGGCCTGATGTGCCTGAAAGTTTACGGCGGGTGGCGATTAATCTTTGGCGGGAATCGGAAAACCCAATCGTGGTAGATGCTAGTGCGTTAGAATGGATATCTAACGAACCTGTCCCGGGAAATTCCGTGCGCGTGGTAACCCCGCACCCCGGGGAAGCGGCAAGAATGCTGGAAACGACAGCAGGCCAAATCCAAGCCGATCGAGTGCAATCTCTCCGTCAGGTTTCCGCCCAATGCGGCGGAGCCATTACTGTGCTCAAAGGTCGGCATACGCTCATTGGCGCTTTTGAAGGACCGGTGACAATCAATGGCAGTGGCAGCCCGCACCTTGCGCAAGGGGGTAGCGGGGATGTGCTTTCTGGTTATTTGGGTGGTTGGCTGGCCCGCAAGGATTTAGAGGCGGCACCAAAAAATACAACCGCGCTCGCGGTGTGGAGGCACGGGGCAGCGGCCGATCATCTTTCCGCCTTTGGTTTCGAGCGGGATATTGATTCTTTACTCTCAACACTTGAGGGAAATTTTGATTGCTGAAATCGGGGTTTTGGTGCACATTCAGGAGGAGTGAGGGGGTGGATTTCATTTTTCGTTTGGCTGTTGGCCGTAGTTCCGGAGGGGCGCGCTGCGTTTCTCGTGGAATATAAAGGCGGGCGCGAACCGGTTCAGATACACAGCATCTTATCGGTGAATCCGGATGGCGTCATACTTCGCCCTTCGGGCGGTGGGTTTGGCAATGGCGTGCGCCACCGTTGGGATCAATTCACGGTGCGCACTCTGGGCGTGCTGATGAGTGAATTATTGAAGGATCCTCTTTTCAATCAAAAATCACGTGATGCTAAATTTAAAATAATGAGTTCGCTTGAGACAGCCCGGAGCAAACAAGCCCCCGTTGTCATTGCGCCGCCGAATCAACCTGTCCAGCCAATTGCCACACCGGCACCTCTGCCCGTGGCAGTGGCCAATACCCCTGCGCCGCCCGCGGTAAACCCCCAAACAGGAATTCCAAAATCCGTGCCCGCGCCCACTAATAGTTTGCCGGCGCTGCCTAAGCCCACAAGCCCCACTCCAGTTCGGCCGACCGCCACCAATGCGGCATCTCAACCGGCCCCTGCTTTTCAGCTTATTGAGCCTCCCGGCGTGGCGTCTTTCCCTGATCGACGCCCACCGGCCAGTGGTATGAGTACGGAAGTGGTGTTCAATCCCGCTGGGATATTTCTAGCTTTACTGGTTATGGGCCTCAGCGGTTATGCCGGTTATGAAATTGCACGTTTCAAAAACCGTCCAGTAAAATTGGTGTGTGTCCTGAGTGCCGTTTTGCCTGTTCTTGGTCCTGTGGTTTTCTTGTCGATGCCGCCGCAACAGGCCACTAGTGCAGCCCGATTTGCCTCGCCAGGCGTTCCCGGCGCGGTTGATCTTCCTGGCACCACGCCACCAACGCCTTTACCGACAGTTCGGAGTTTGAAATATGAGGACGATCCGGATTCGCCCTACGCCAATCTTGCCGAAGGGTCGGTGGATGAAACCCAATATGTGGATGAATCCGTTACTGATGCTGCTCCGGTTCCTGTTGCGAAGTCGCTCGAGCATTATCACAGTTCTGAATACGAGTTCACACCGGCATTTTTCAGTGAATATTTTACTCAGTTTGTGGGCGCGGCGGCCGCCACTAGTGAGGCTCTTATCATACGAACTAATGCCAATGAATATTCCGTCCGCTATATTTCGGTAGTAGACGCCACCGGTCTGAAAATTATTTTTGCGTCCCAGGGCCAATGGATAGAGGAGTTTTTGACCTACGCCGATATTACTGAAGTGGAGGTGCTGGGTCATGCCTGAACAAATGAAATACAACGCCGTACTCCTGTTTGGTGCGCCTGGTTCCGGCAAGGGAACTCAGGGCCGCATTTTACGCAATCTTCCGAATTGCTATTACTTCGCCTGCGGCGATGCATTCCGGAATTTACGCCCGGATGATCCGCTCGGTAAAACGTTCCTTGAATACTCCAGCCGAGGCGAGTTGGTGCCCGATGAATTCACCATCACCCTTTGGCAAAAAAATATGGAGAGCGCCATCGTGAAGGGAGCATTCCATCCCAAACAAGACTTTCTGGTGCTCGATGGCATTCCGCGCAATCCACATCAGGTGGAAATGATTGGCGAACACGTCAACGTGTTGGCTGTGCTGCATCTCGCTTGTCCGGATCAGGAGCAAATGATCGAGCGTATCCAACGCCGTGCCTTACTCGAAAGCCGATTAGACGATGCTAACCTCGAAATCATCCGGCAACGCTTCGAAACCTACAAGCAGGAAACCCAGCCCGTGCTAGATTGTTTCGCCGCCGACATTGTGCATGATATTGATTCCACCCAATCGCCCGTCAAAGTGCTTAGCGGCGTTGCGGAAGCACTGGGGCAACTGGAGTTTTGCAACTAATGCTTCCACGCGTGCTCTACATGGGCACTGCCGAACTGGCCTGTCCGCCCCTCGTCGCCCTTCACGCAAGCCCCGTTGCTGACGTGGTGGGTGTGGTCACCCAGCCCGACCGACCCGGTGGGCGCAAGCTCAAGTCCCGACCCAGTTTCGTAAAGCAATGCGCACTCGATCTGGGTTTGCCGGTTATCCAGCCACAAACACTTCGCACCCCTGAGGCAATTGAACAACTCGCCGCGTTCGAGCCAGACCTTTTCGTTGTCACCGCCTTTGGGCAAATCCTTCCTCAGTCAGCGCTCGACCTGCCACAGTATGGTGCGCTGAATGTGCACGTTTCACTCCTGCCGCGGCATCGCGGTGCGGCTCCTATCCAATGGGCCATCCTCGAAGGGGATACTGAAACCGGCGTCACGCTCATGCGAATGGATGCCGGGCTTGATACAGGCGACATTATTTCCACAGTGAAAACTAAAATTACTGAAGGGGACACCGCCCAAACCTTGCACGATCGATTGGCGCAAATGGGTGCCGTGCTGCTAACTGAATCGCTATCCGGTTATCTCGATGGTACTCGCAAGCCTGTTTCACAGGATGACGCTCGATCGACCTATGCACGGAAAATTCTTAAACAAGATGGCCAAATTGACTGGACAGAACCTGCCAAAACTATTTTCCGCAAGCTACGCGCCCTTACGCCATGGCCCGGCATTTTCACATACCTGCCCGCAGACAAATTGCGTTTGGTTAAAATTCAATCCGCCAATATATCCA
>JAPKEI010000055.1 GCA_028872685.1 Verrucomicrobiota bacterium
AAGCTGGATAGATGAAGAAGTAAACAACGCAAAGATAGCCGCCTCATCTGTCTACTTGTTGAAAGTCCCCTATTTCAACCGCCTGTGGTATCAAGCCAATGAGGATCCCGATGCATATTTAGAAATGGTTAGGACCCTTGAGTGATCAGAAGCTATTTCCCTTCTGCTTTTAATTCTTTACCCGTCTTGTCGCCGTGTTTTGCGGAGGAGGTCGGCGGTTTTGGATGTATGGTTGCATTAGCAGGGTCAAGCGGTCTGTGGCCATGCTAACTCTTTTGCATTTACCTACACACCGTTGGCGATTAGTAGTTCGGCGATATTCTTGTGAGCATTCCAAGCCGCTCTATGCAAAGATATCATATTCACCAAACTCTTCGAAGCTTCGTTCACGCCACAACCCAAATGCTGTGAAACTGCTTCAACATCTTCCTTTATAGTTGCATACCGCATCGTTTCAACGGTGGCCAAGCTAAAGCCAACGAATATAGACTTCTCAATCTCTTATCTAACATGAAGATTTGAGACGAAGTGAATGAACACGGTTACTTCTGAGGGCGGGTATCAGTCAACCCCGACTGTTCACGATCCTTGGCAGAATGTGGGTAGGTCAGGCTGCCGGCGTTCGGTAGAAACAGTGACGGCAAACTGAGCGCTTACAAGCTGGGCTTGTCGAGGCGTTAGCGCTTTGCCAAGTTTTCTGGTAACTGCTCTGGGACAAGCTTGTGTTTGTCCGCCAGTGTGTTGCCGCGTTCGATGGCCCAATACTCTTCCCCGATTGCGAGGATCACGCGACTTTGTGAAAGCAGGGCTGGCTTTTTTGGGAAAGGCATCTTTCGGTAGTCGATCATCACGATTTTGCCCCCCGCTAGGTCATCGCCTATTTTGTAGCTCGCGGTCTTGTTCTGGTTGGAGTCAAGCACCATGATCTCTGGCTGTCCCTGCCATAGAGAGAGAGAGACGATTTTGTATGTTTCCGGGCCAGGCGGCGGAGGCGCGGAAGGCGGTGTTGGTTTCTGTGTAGCAGGTGGAGGATCTTGTTTTTTCTGGTAAGGCAAAAAGAAGGCACGCTTGGCAATGGCAGCGAACAGTTCGCGTTCTTCGCTTAGTAAAGTTTCACCCTGCACTTCTCTTATTTTTAACTGTTCCCGGTTGGCTAGTTTTGTTTCTCCGACAACTAGGGAGAGAAACTGAAAGTCGATTCTAATCTCGGATCGGCCGGCCACCGGCAGCAGGGTGATGTTCTCAACCCGTTGTGGTGCAATTCCGCTGACAGTGGTGGAGTCTTGGACGCCTTCTCTGTCTTCAAGCGCAAGGGAGAATTTATTCGGGGAATTTTTGGTGATCTTTACCATCTTGTTTAACGTAGTGGGCATCAGGCCCTGTAGTTGGACCTTTTCACCAGTGTTGAACGGGTGATCGGTTTTTGTGTACACCGTCAGCTGGTTACCGGTCTGTTTGGTGCCTTTTATTCTTTGTTTTCGGGAAGAACCTGATTCTGTTTTATTTTTTGAAACGTCACCAAAAATCAGCCTGGAGAACCAGTTCCTTTTGTTCCGTTGATCCGCATTTTTTGACTTGGTGGCTTGGCCCCCGATGGCCATTGGCGTGTTCTTCCTGGCGTTAGGTAGTGCCAGAGTAAGCGACATGGGTGCTGGATTGGTATCGGTGTTGATGACGCGAAAAACCCCGTTGTAGGAGGAAGGGAACTTTCGGTTTACAGGAGATCCACCCCGGATTTGCACCATCTGACCCTTTTTAAATGAGTGTGGTTTTTCCGTTTCCAAAGTCAATCTGCTGGCCTGTTGCAAGTATGACTTGATGGTGCTTCGAGGAAGGGAGGGGGTTTGTTCAAGAAGGAATATCAAGTCAATGACTTTTGGCAAGGGGCCTTGACCACTCACCGAGAAGCCGATTTGTGAGGCTCCTTTATTGGTGAGTTGAGTTGGTTTTAGTGGTCTTCGTGCGAACTGGTCTTCGCTTAACCCACTGGCCTTAATCGCCTCGGTAAGGTACACCCCCATCCGGGAAATCGCCTCGCTTTTATCCATGGAAAAGGCATTTCTTGATGTGGCCGCGAGGTAATGCTCATCATTTTCGATAAGAACTTTAATCCCCTCCAGTTTACCTACTTTGGATTTAAAGTTATTTGCTTTTGACTTTGCGGTTTCTCGAGGCAGATAAACCCAAGGCACAATCACCTTGGAGATGAATATCCACGCCACTACCAAACCGATCCCGCTCATCAGAATAGTTTTTAGATTCAACCTAGACACGATTCGTTCCTTTCTGCCCAGGGATGCAACTTAGACCGTCAGCATGAATGTCATCTGGCAGCCTTTCAGGCGGGGCGTTGGTATCTAGGTGGTGCAAAAGATCTAACGGAAAACGGTCGGGTAAGGTCAGTTCAAACGTGGCCCGGAATTTGTAGCCGTACTTGTCGTTGACCGGTATAAACGAAACGGGTTTGACAATGTAGCCGAGGTTGCGGAGTTTTTTTTCAAATGCATGGAGAACATCGCTATCCCTGACTTGTACCTGAAATGAAATCACCCCGGTTTTTGCGGAGCGCATAGTAATTTTGAGCAGATATATTTGGTCGCATTGGGGTATGACAGAGCTTAGAAAAGCCATGTGTTCAAGCCAATGCCGGTTGGCTCCATGCCAACTCCTAATTGAGTCTGCATTTTTTCTCACCCAACGGCCAACGTCTTTTTCCTGTTTTGCCAAGGTGTTGTAGGTTGATATAAGGCCGCCGGGTCCTGATAGTGTTTTCTCGTATCCCTCCGCCATTTTAGAGCGCGCGCCAAACAGGAAAACAAACAGGGCCTGCAACATCACGATACTCAGCAGCCACTTGCTACGGCTCTGGTTGCGTCGGAGCACTGGACGTTTGGGAGCAAGAAAGTTAACCGCTAGCCCGCGCTCATCCACGAAGCCAAGCGCAAGGCCAAGTGCGGTCAATGCCCGGGTCGCGTCAGTCTCCCTCTCTTTTGGCAACCGAACTCCTGTGGGGGCCGGCATCCGTTTGCAGTCGATGTCCGTTTGACTCCTAATGATGTCGAGTAGATTACCCTCCAGTCCGGTGCCACCCGCGACGTACAGGTGCTCCAGCGGCTTGAACGCCTCTGAGCCTTCGTAGCTGTGCAAGCAGCGGATGATCTCTTTGGCTACCTGCGTGATAGGGTCCTGCCCGGCCAAATCGATCCCATCCTCCGGCTTTTCCAGGTTGACTGATAATTCCCGGCTGAAAACCAAGCGGCCATCAATGAGAATATCCACATCCACCTCGTGACGGCGAACCGAAATGAGAGCAACGGCATTACCGTTGATTTCGGGCACACAGGCTTTGAGTGCGCGAAAGGAGGCCAACGGCCGCAGTCCAAGCCCAGTAAGCTTTAACCCGGCTGACTCGGTGATTGTAAGGTAGCGGTTCACCGTGTCTCGGCGCACGGCAGCTACGACGATGTGGGCCTTGATGTCGGTAGCCGCCCCCGGCTGAGGAGTCTCTTTTCTGGCAGCTTTAAGTTCCTTTTTAGTCGGCACCTTGGTGACCGTAAAGTCGATGACCGCGTCCGCCTCGGGGAACGGCAACTCACGGGCGGCACGCATGTTCACCATCGATGCCATTTCACCAGCGTCCTTTAATGGTGGCAGTAATAGCTCCTTGAGCACCGCCTCACCCCGGCGTGCGGCCATGACTACGGTGCCAGGAACCAGGTGCAGCGCTTTCAATTGTTCCCCAATCCACTCGCCTACTTCCTTGGGGTTTTCTAGGTCAAACCCCTCACTTGGCACCGGCACCACCTCGATACGTTTGATGCTTGTGCTGCCGGGTGTCTTGCCAGTGCTGACGTGAACCACTCGCAACATACGCTGGTCGATATCCAGCGCGGTTACGTCGTTCCTAAAACTGAACTGGGAACGGATCCTGGTCAGGGCACTTTGCCAAGCGCTGCTGCTGGCGGCCGGGGTGTCAGCCATTGTTTGTCATGCTTGTTTCCTGTTGAGGGGTAAAATGATATGGAATACCCAACTTGGTCAAATCCCGTAGATACAAAATTCTGGGCTCTGGGCCGATCAAGTCTACAATTGCTTCAACTACACAGTATTTACCCGAGGGCAGGGCGTAGCCAATTACCTGGACGTGAAACTGAAAACTGCGGGCCGAAATTCTGGGCTCGATCTGCTTAAACTGTTCGGCGTCTAGTAGTTCTTCTTCCAGCAACCAAGCGACGGAGCGGCTCATCTCGGGGTTGAGACCTTGGCGCGCAGAGACAATCGCGTTGGCTAAAGTTTCGTCTATACCCTCCACTTGGGCGAGGATGCTGGTCGGTGCGGTATTGATGTTCACTCGCCCGGGGCGAATGCGTAGTGCGTGTGTAGAGTAGCGATCCATCAATTGGCCAAGATCTTTGAGGCCAATACCTGAGTTTAGTTCCCGCTGGGCCTGATTTTCTTCTGTGACGGTGATCGAGGCATCCACTAGCTCTGAGATTGAGGTAATTGGCTCATTGGCCATTCGCTTGGCTTCAAGGAAAGAGATCGTTCCATCCAGAAGTCCGGCGGGGGCGGGGTCCAGTGGAACGGAGTTGATATCGAGGCGCGGCTGGTTGTTGCGGTTTACATTCCAATCCCGCGAGTGCAGGGTGAAAAAGCGGTGCAGTCCGTCGCCAAGTATTCCGTCCTGGTTGTCAGGAGGAAAAAGTGTGTCGGCGTCATTCTCGTTGGCATCGAGCTTGTGGTTTCGGTTGGCATCCTCGCCGTAGAGGTAGCCGGCGCTCACACCTTGTGCCATCAGAAGCTCGTCGAGAAAACTGACCGGGCGGTTGGGGATTGAGTAGGCGACCGGCATCAAGTCGTACAGATCCTGTTCCGCTCCATTATCGCGTGTGATTGAATCGCTATCAACAAAGTCCGCCAGCGTTTCGGCGGCAGGCAGTGTCATGTTGGGTAACTTCATCAACTGGATCACATTGGTTCCATTCAACGGCAGCTTGGAAGCCTCGTCCACTACACCGAAGGCAATCTCGCCCACCTCGAGTTCATTCCTCCGGAAGACGGAGAAATACCACTTGTCCGACCCATCATCGTAAACAAGCTGATGCTCGAAATCGGTGGGGTTATCGATCCAGCCGAGTGATGTGCGGGTGGAATCACTCACCACATCGATGGCCCTATCCAGACCGCTTAATGTAATTAACCAGGCCTGTTCCGAACGAAGGCTCGTTGCTGAAGCCGTGGTAGCGGCCTGCATGCGGAACAGCAAACTGATGATGATCATGGACAGCAGCCCTACAATAACAAGCACACCCACCAGGGCAATGCCGGATTGGACAGTAGGGTTATGCCGGCTAACATTCATGGCGTGGCCAGGTTTGTATCGGAGGAATCCCCGTCGCTGCTGGTGGTGGTTAGGAACACGGCCGAGGAGGGGATTCGGATGATACGGCGAAACACGTGATTGGTGTATTCCTCGAATAGGTTTGTTGATGTCAATGGTTCAATACCAAGGCTAACTTCGACTCCAAGTGGCAGTTGCGGCCCGGGCCACGTATCCATCCAGGCACCGCCATTTAGATAACGAAATTTCAGGTATTTCAAACGCTCGGTGATGATGAGCGGATTGATCCGCACTTCGACGATATTATTGGTTGATGCTTTAGCTGTTAGCAGACGCCGCTCGGTTCGGTTAATGGCGTCGCCCTGCATCAGCGAAGCCAGTGCTTCGTCGGTTACACCGGGCTCAACTGCACTCTGCGATGTATTACGCTCGACCATTTTCTGGTTGGCTTCGTTATCCAGCGGTCCTTCAAGTATGGGCTTTTTAAGCAGTTCATACCGGACAAGCCGATAGCCGGTCTCGGGATAAGGCGGAGGATCTGACTCGGTTTGTATTCGCCAACTGGCCCGGCTGGGTACGCTTGTTTTCAGGAACTCGATCCAGTCGCTACCGCCCTTGAAGCCTATACGGTGAGCGGGGTGGTGTAACGAACACCGGAGTTCAGCACTCAACCGATCGAGGATCAGTCGTGCACTGCTGATTCGCTCGGTTTCCTCCAGTAAATCATTACGAAATCGGGCCGTTTGTTGGTAGTAATACATTGCTGTGGCCAGCAATCCCGTGGTGATCACAATGGCCAGCATGACCTCCAGAATAGTGAAGGCAGCGACAAATCTGTGCCGTTTGGCCAAGGGCGATACTGTTAGGGTAGTTATCAAGTTAGTCCGGCCAGGCAGCGGTCGGCATTGATGCACGCATCATTCGAGCTAACCTTGTTTCCCGTTCTTGTTCCTCGTTTCGGACGATCACCTCGACCAACGTCAAGCCGACACTCATGTCAAGATCCTCACTTGGATCGGTGACTTCCACCTGCCAGGTCCATCTCTCCATAGGTGGTTCGAATTCAGCCGGCGGGGAGGTAATCATCGGCTTGAGGCTAAGCTCTATCTCCGCCAGCGTCGAGATGGCCAAGTTCGAGGCATCTAGCTCTGCGCGCATACGATCGACACTCTTTAGCGCAGTGCTAAATCCGCCGGAAATCACTGCTGCCGCAAAGACAAACAAGGCGAGCGCAAGGACGACCTCAAACAGAATGGCTCCGCTGGATACGCGCCCGGAGTTGAGGCTAGAACGGATCACGGATTGGGTTGTGCTTTTCCAGGTGACCTAACCAGTTGCGCCACCCCGTTGGTTTCTAAAAGGGTTGACTGGTCGGGGGTGATCTCAATGATTTCACGGCGAACCGAGCCAGTCAGGCCGATCAACTCAATGATTTCCTTGTTAGGATTGTCGGTGTTGCGGTCAGCTAACTGTACCTTGACTGAGTCGCAGGATCCGTCTGGGTAAAAGTGAATAACGGGTGGTGTATCCAGCTCAAGGATGGCGGTGGATTGGCTGTCCGGTAGCGTTGCATTGGCGGAAAGTTGTAAGGCTAGCTGGGAATCCAAGTCGGTTAAATTGACCGACTCAACCATCACGAGGCTATCCACGCCATCGGTGAAATGGACGCTGTTCGGGAGTTGGGTAAAGAGCCCAGGTTGCTCGAGCGGATTTGGCTGCCATTCGGCGATTGGGCCTTCGGGGTCAAAAGATAATGACAGTTGAAGCGGCGCATTACCTCCATCTGGATTTGCGAGATTCATTTTTGAAGACTGAATCGCATCCTTCGTAGCAAACCGGATTCGAATCTTCCTGCCGGTACGTTCCGATTCGCTGCGGGCAAAACGAAAAAGAGATTCCAACCGGTCGGCCCCCTCAGAAAGCGAAACACCACGGCCCATTGAGTTGAACTCAAAAACCGCGGCGCCAAACAAAAGCAGCAGCAAAACCAGCACTAACAAAAGTTCCAATAACGTGAATCCGTTGTTGGAAATGCCGGCGAACTGCGGCCGGTTATTCATCCCCCGTCGTGACCGGGTTTGCTGCTTCGCTCAATTCCTCAAGACTATCAACTTCCTCCTGCACTTCCTTGTCACCGATGTCATCATCGGTTTCCTCCACTCCATCTGGCCCCTTGGAGTAAAGGCGGTACGGCAGATCGCCAGCTTGCTTGAACTCTGGATCCGCAGGCTCATAAACCAATAAATTAGACCAGGCATCAGTGAATGTGGTGCCAACCTTGACGTAGGGCCCCTGCCACTTGCCGCCTAGTTTTTCATTCTCGAACTCCGGCTTTTTAACTAGCCCCATGAGACCGCCTTCCTCCTCGGAGGGGTAATGGCCGATATTGAGGCGATAATTGTCGAGCGAACCCTTGACGTTATTGACCAGCATCCGTGTGGTGTTTTTTTCGGCACCTTCCTGTTGTGGGATGACGAATGCCACGATTGACCCAGCCAGTAGCAGGATAATGACAATGACCAAAAGGATTTCAATGAGAGTAAATGCGGCCAGGCGGGATTTATATGGGATGGGTTTCAATTTCATTGGTGTTTTTTTAGGTAAAATAGCGTTTCAAATCTACAGGTAATAATGGACGTCTGTCGAGTGGAAGCATTCAAAAAACCACCCTGTTGTCCCAATTGTTGGCTCATACTCTTTCTTTTTTAAGCACGATATGTATAGCTCGCTTGACAGCGAAATCTCAACTTTAATGGGCCAAAAGTCAACCTTGTGGACTTAATTTATTTGGGTTTAATCAAGCATGTTTAACCCTGACCAAGCGAACTGGCCATGGTGAAGATTGGGAGGAGCAGGCCGAGAGCAAGGAAGCCTATGCCGGCGGCGACCATACAGAGGATCACCGGTTCAATTAGCCGTACGGCCTGATCCACCTGTTGGTTGGTGCGGCGCTCCACCGAGTCAGCAATATGGAGCAACACTTTTTGCAACTGGTTCGACTCCTCGGCAACGGAAATCATCGCAAGCACCTGCTCAGGGAAAAGGCCACCAGCCTTAAGTGGCTCGGTGAGTGATTCGCCGGCTCGGACGTTTTTGATGGCAGCGTTGATATTCTCTCCTAGCAGTGCCGAACCGGTCGCATCGCGACTGATGGCCAATGCTTGTAGGATCGGCACGCCGTTGGCCAGCATCGTGCCGAGGATTCGGCAAAACCGGGTGATCGCGACCATGCGCATGGCTGTCCCGGCTACTGGGATCTTGAGTCGCCACCGCTCCATTACTTGCTTACTTGACTGGCTCTGTAGGGCGCTCCAAAAGAACGCGATCAGCCCTCCTATGGCGGCCGCAATAATCAACCAATAGTTTCGGATGCTCTCGCTGAGAAAGAAGATAACTTCAGTCGGCATTGGCTTTTCAATCCCCGCAAGCATTGGTTCGAACTTAGGCACAAAAAAAACCAGCGCGCCTACCATCACCGTGCCGCCCAGCATTACGAGCATAACCGGATAGATGAGCGCTCCGAGCACTTTGCCCCGTAGTTCATCGAGCCGCTCGAGGAAAACAGACAGGCTTTCGAACACTTCCTCAATGAAGCTAGCCCGCTCGCCGGCCTGCACCATGACGGTATGCAGCTCGGGGAAAATATTATTGTGCTCAGCCATCGATTCGTACAGCGACTTGCCGTCCGCCACTGAGTTGTGAATATCACCCAACACTCCTGCAAGACGTTTATTAACTGTGGACTTGCCGATCGACTTGAGTGCTCGCAGCAGCGGCACGCCGGAGCCAAGCAGATCAGATAACTGCCCGTACATAACGCTAAGGTCCCGGTTCGAGATTCGGCCACGAAATGATTTATTGTTGCCTTTGTCCTCGGTGTTCCAGATATCGATGGGATAAAGCTCCCTCCGCTCCAGCAACTGGATAGCAGATCCCGCTGCATCGGCCTCAATAAGACCGGCGACTTTTCCACCGCTTAAGTTTCTTGCCGTATACTGAAACTTGGGCATGACAATTAGGCTATGCCGCGGTCACGCGCATGACTTCAGCGAGAGTGGTATTCCCTCGCTTTACCTTGAGCCATCCATCTTCGCTGAGCAAACGCATACCATTGGCACATCCAGTCCGCACCAACTCACTGGATGCAACCCGCTGGATGATTTTCTCGCCCAACTCCTCGTTCATTATCATTAATTCGTAAAGTCCGGTACGACCACGATACCCACTATTCCGACATTCGCGACAACCGCTGCCGTGAAACAGCTTGTCGCCCTTCGAAAAATTGGCAGCCTTGGGAAGCTTGACTTCACGGGGGTTCAGCTCAGTTTTGCAGTCGGGACAGATCATGCGTACCAGGCGCTGCGCCATCACTCCGCTGAGAGTACTGCTGACAAGAAACGGCTCGATGCCCATGTCGATCAACCGTGTCGCTGCCGAAGCCGCGTCATTGGTATGTAATGTTGACAAAACCAGGTGACCCGTCAGCGAAGCCTGGATGGCCGCCCGCGCAGTCTCAAGGTCCCGGATTTCGCCGATCATTACCACATCTGGATCATGACGCAGAATGGCGCGAAGGCCCATGGCGAAAGACATACCAACCTTGTGATCGACCGGTATCTGGTTCACTCCATCAAGGTTGTACTCCACCGGATCCTCGGTGGTAATCACTTTCTTCTCCGTACCAACGATGGCGTTGAGCGCAGCGTAAAGCGTGGTCGTTTTACCGCTGCCGGTGGGGCCGGTGACGAGCAGAATACCGTGCGGCTTGGCGATGAGCGTCTGAAATTGATCGAACGTTTTCTCGTCCAATCCCAATTCCGGTAGACTGTAAAGGACAGTCGCCTTGTCAAGGAGTCGCATTACGACACCTTCACCAAAAATCATTGGGATCACACTCACACGCACATCCACCTGCCGATTTCCTACCGTAAACTTGATTCGGCCGTCCTGCGGTAGCCGCCGCTCGGCGATGTTCATGTTCGAGAGAATCTTGACGCGACTGATGATCGCGGCCTTGAATTGGTTAATCTGAGGCGGGACAGCAGCCTCCTGCAACACTCCGTCGATGCGGTAGCGAATGGAGAGTGCCCGTTCATATGGCTCGATGTGGATGTCGCTTGCCCTCTCGTTGATCGCCTCAAGGATAATCTCATTGACCAACTTGATGACACTGGCTTCCTGCGCCATTTGCAAGAGATCTTGGTTGTCGTCCTCCGAGCCGACGAGGGAGAGATCATCCTCGCCCGCCATCTCCTCAATCGTGTCACCACCTACGCCGTAGTGATCCTTGATAATCTTGTCGATCTCGTCACATGGGGCAAGCACAGGCCGTACTTCCATCCCAGTCAACAACTTGATCTCATCGAACACATAAAGGTTGAACGGATCACTGGTGGCCACCTTAAGTGCGCCGTTTTCTCGAGCAATGGGGGCAAGATGATTGCGATAAACAAAACGCGACGGCAGCGTCTGGATGGCATCAGTCTCGATGGCCACACTGGGCAGGTCGATCACGTCGAAACCAAGCCGTTCCCCCATTACCTCAAGAAATGCCCGCTCAGTAATCGCCCCATTTTGGATCAGCGCCCGATCCAATCGAATACCCTTCTCTTCGCGCAGGCGATCTGCGGCATCAATATCCTCGACGGATACCAACCCTTTCTCCACTAAAACCTGTTGATAACTGCTCATTCCCTGCGCTTGGCCAATGCCAAATCAACGATCCTTCCTGTCGAGACGCTATTCAAACTGATTGGCTAAAAATCGCAAGCTTACACATTCGCATGGCAAGTTTGCCGGTACCATTAAGTGGTTACTAATGGAAAACTCAGATCCTCCATTCATAAGTCTAAGGTAACTGCGGAGAGTGGAAGAGAAAAAAACCTGGCAATCGGTATTTCATATGGCCAACAAAATCTTGATGTAGCCTTAAAGCTCGATGGCAATGCTCACCGGTTTGGCGGAAATCGAATTCCCGTCAGGAGGAGTGTATTTTGCCCCAATGGATACCTTACCGGGCAATGGCTTCGATCTGTCGATTTTGAGGATGAAATCGTAACCGAAGCCAATGCTGGTCTCGCGCAAATAGCTTGGTAGATTCGTTCCAGAAAACGACCAAACCTGACGAGGTTTGAGCGATTGATCCCGGCTTGCATCTCCATCATAAATTATAATCACCAATGTGCCCTCTGTTATTTGAATGGGCTTAGCAATGCTATTGTGAACAGCGAA
>JAPKEI010000056.1 GCA_028872685.1 Verrucomicrobiota bacterium
AATTGATTCCACAATTGGTCGGCTAGGCCGAGGCGGTTTCTTCACGAGTTTCTCCCTTCGCCACTTCATCGTTCCGCAGAATCACACCATCAACGATGGCGGATTGGATTACAATCATTAACGCTTGGGAGCACCATGGCAGCTAAAAGTCGCGGTCACACAAGATTTCCCGTCTTTCAGATTACGTTTTTCAAACCACGGGACAAGCAAGGTATCCACCAGAAGTTGGAAAAGATGGTATAGCACCAATGGCACTGCACCATAAGGGTTTGTGGCAAAAAAGTTGCTCCACACGTATATGCCATTGGGAAGTGTTTTCTGGGAACCACTGAGCATCATAGCAGTACGGTCGGGCCATTCAAAAAGGAGCCAGCCGGATAGGAGATAATTCCATGCAAGCAATGCGAGGTGCAATATAGCGCACGCTGCAAAGAACCGCAGAACGATTTCAGGTGTGCCTTGGAGTTGTTTGGCCCCGGAAGCGAAGCCAGTGTATACAAACATGAGAATGATAATCTGCGGTGCAATGCGGATGAATGGGCGGATCCCTTCCGTGCGCGCCCATAGCAGAGGTCGCAAGAGTTGGCCTGCGGCAATGGGGAGGAGCACCATATACAGCATTCGTAACATCATTTCGCCCACGTGGAAATCCACATCCGCACCTATGCTCAGGTTTAGGATAAATGGCGTAAGCAGAAAGGTGAGGCTATTGGAAGCAAGCGTGCAGATAAGGGCAAGTTCGCGATTGCCGCCGGACATCATTGTTAGGGCGATAGCCGAGGCGAGACTGCCGGCCTGCGCGGCCATGATCATCATGGCGGGGAGGAAGTGTTCATTACCGGCGGGCGCGAACCACACGCCCAAGCCATAAGCCAAAGCCGGTGAAAATAAATAAATACTGAGGAGGACCGGAATGACCGCGTGGAAATTAGCCGCTTGTTTCACGAGGCTGGAGGTGTCCATTGTGAAGCCGGCAATGCCGAGCATGACGCCCACGAAGACGGGGATGACCCAGCCGGAATTCTTGAGGGCCAATCCCGGTTCGGGGGCGAGAATGCCCACAGGGATAAGCATTATCAACGCGGCGAGAAACCAATAACGACTGATGAAAGCCCGATCCATTGCTATCAATGCACTCCCATCACCTTGTATAGATCGCGCGCGACCATTCCCATTGTGAGGTAGCGTTTCTCAGGCACGAATTCAAGGCACTTTAGGATCAACTCCTCCAATAAGGCAGGAATGTTAGGATTGAACTTGCGGGGTTTGCGGATGAGATATTTCGGGTTGAGCTGGTTGGTAAGTTTTTCCTTAGAGGTCTGACCCTCGAAGGGCTTCAACTGCGTAAGCATCTCGTACACAGTCACACCAAAGGAATAAACATCGGCGCGTTGATCAAATCTCCAGCCATTGACCACCTCCGGTGCCATATAGAGTGGTGTGCCGGATTTACGATCAAATTTTGTAGGAGTATCCGGAATAGCTTGTGCAGTATCGAAATCACACAAATACAAAATACCGCCGCGGCTGATGATGAGATTTTCCGGCTTCAAATCCAGATGCATAATGCCCTGCCCGTGGAGGTGAACTAACCCCGCGCAAAGATCAATAATCATATCGCTGAGGATTTCTTCCAGCATGGGGTCCTCGCGCACGTTCATTTCGCGCAAGTTCAGGCCTTCCACATATTGCAGAACACAGTACTCACGGCCGCTGACTTTGCCGCTGTCGTGAAAAGTGATGACGTTGCGATGCGGAGCGAGCTTGGCCATTATTTCGCAACCGTGACGAAACAGAGTCGGCCCATTAGAACCCGAGCCAAACGAATCGTGCATCACGCGCAGGGCGAGGCTGCGGTCGCCAGGATCGGTGACCAGCCATATCGTAGCCAAGCCGCCCTGAGCAATGCGCTCCAGCAGGCGGTAGTCGCCAAACTTTCCGTTTTCAACAAGTTGGATCTCTGCCTCCTTTTATTTCGCGCCGACGAGGCCGTGCGCGGACGCAATCCAAACGGCGAACGCGGATTGTTTCAATAAAAATCACTTGGCGCGGCGTGGGATTGAGGCTGTACTCCGGCACTTGCGACACACCGTTGCCATTCTAATTTATGTAGCCTGCGTTTTTTTAGGCGCGGCGCTGCTTTCACCATTAGCATGGAAAGCAGTTTTCTCGGATTGGGCCTTTCTGTCATTTCTGAATGAGCACGACGATTTTCATCGATATTTCAACCGTTGCCTGCTTGGGCTTGCGCTGCTTGGACTGGGAGTGTTGTGCCGGTTTTCAGGCATCAAATCCATTTCAGAAGTTGGCTGGACACATCCGCGCAAACAATGGCCATGGCTAGGCAAAGGACTTCTACTGGGACTGGCTTCCCTTACTGCTGCGGCCGCCCTGCCCCTTTTGTTTGGTGCTCGGGAAATGGTCCCAAACCCCGAGATCACTGAATGGTTGCGCCATCTCGCAAATGCCATAATTGCGGGACTAGTAGTTGCCGTAATCGAAGAAACCCTTTTTCGCGGCGTGCTTTTTGGTTTGTTGCGGAGGGATTTACCTTGGCACTGGGCGGCCGTGTTGGGTTCACTTTTTTTTGCGGCGATGCATTTTCTCGACCAAAAACCGGAACTAGAAAACATCTCATGGACATCCGGATTTTCAGCGCTGCCGGGAATGTTGCATGATTTTAGCAGCGACCCGTATTGGCCAGCGAAGTTTGCAAACCTCACGCTCGCGGGAAGCATCCTCTGCGCAATTTGGCAACGCACGGGCAATCTTTATTGCTCCATAGGCCTGCATGCCGGCTGGATTTTTTGTCTTAAGACAAACGGATTCCTCACGCAATCAACATCCAAATCCCCCACCGTATTTTGGGGTAATGGGCAAATCAGCGATGGTTGGGCAGCCACCCCCTTGCTCGCCCTCATGCTTTGGCATATAATCCAAAGCAATGAAGAAAATCCTCAACCTGATTGAACCATTAAGGGGTCTTGCCTTTCCGGAACTCTGCCAGGTGTGTGGAGAATCGTGGGCGGGAGCAGCGGATGGCTTTGCGTGTCGAAAATGTCGGACGCAAGTTTTTAAAACCTCACCGCCTTGGTGCGAACAATGCGGACTCCCTTTCGACGGAACTACGGAGGAGTCCATTACCTGCAAAAACTGTAACGAGGCGGATTGGCAGTTTACGCGCGCGCGTTCAATGATGTCCGCCCGCGGGTTGGTGAGGGAGGTGATCCATCGGTACAAATATAACCGCCACGAATTTTTCGAATGTCTAATGATCCATTGGCTGCTTGATTGCGAAAATTTATTTCCGGAACTTCCGGAATGTATCATCCCTGTTCCATTATACCCTGTAAAAGAACGCGATCGTGGATTCAATCAAGCCGAGCGATTGGCCGCCGGAGTAGCAAAACACATGGATTTACCCATGGAATCAGGGCGATTGCATCGGGTTAAACATACAGAAACTCAAACCAATCTATCGCGAAAAGAACGCATGGTAAATATGCACGGCGCGTTTGAAGCATCCAAACAGATGTCATTCGCGCGGGTATTATTGGTGGATGATGTAATGACCACTGGAGCCACGGCCAGCGCATGCGCGGCGGCTCTACGAGGAGTAGGCGTTCAAAATGTGGATGTATTGACCCTTGCACGGGGCATGCCGGTTTAGTTTTGGCTTGAGACACAGGCAGGATTAGCCAACATACTCCCCGACGGCGGCGATGCTGTCATTATGTCTGATCAACCCAAAAAAACCCTCGGACTCGAAACGGTCGAACCGGCATTGACTCCGCCTCCCGCAGAGCAGGAGCCGGCGATACAAAAAAAACCGGTGCGCCCCGGCACCACTCGCAAGCGTGAAATCCCCCAAGGTTTATGGACCAAATGCCCCGAGTGCGAAGAAATGATTTTCGACAAGGAGCTGGAGGAGAATCTGAAGGTGTGCCCGCATTGCACTCATCATTTCCCCACCACCGCTCACGCGCGGATTGCCTCGCTTACGGAGACAGGCTCATTTGAAGAATTCGATGCGAATATGATTAGCGTGGACACGTTGGAATTTACCGGCACCGCCGCCTACGCTGACAAACTGGTGAAACACCGCGAAAAAACCGGGCTCAAAGATGCAGTCATCACCGGCATTGCTCGCATTGGCAATCACGAGGTAGGTTTGGCGGTGATGGATTTCAACTTTCTCGGCGGCTCAATGGGCTCGGTGGTGGGCGAAAAGATCACCCGTATCGTGGAAGCCGCCACAGAGCGAAGGTTGCCGGCGATTATAATTTCAAGCAGTGGCGGCGCACGCATGTACGAGGGAATGTTTAGCCTAATGCAGTTGGCCAAAACCAGTGCTGCCATCGCATATCATGGACGCCAAAAGCTTCCGTACATCAGCGTACTCACCCACCCCACCACGGCTGGTGTGATGGCAAGCTACGCAAGCCTAGGGGATTTGATCGTCTCCGAACCGAAGGCCATGATTGGTTTTGCCGGACCGCGCGTGATCAAAGATACGACTCAAAGCGAATTACCTGAAGGCTTTCAAACCGCAGAATTCTTAATTGAACGCGGACTGATCGACGCAATTATTCCACGAACGGAATTGAAGAACCGACTCAGTGAATACTTGGATTACCTCTGCGGTGACCTCGATTAAAGCTTGGGCTTGATTTTGGCGTAAATCAAATCCGATGCTTCGCGGTCACCAAAGACGCCCACTCGAATAGAAAGCGTTGTGAGTTGCGTAGACTTACTTTTCACCTTAAAGGTGACATTACCAAAATCACTCCGCGCGGTAATCATGCCGGAGAAAGCTTTCTTCTCATTTTTCTGAATTTCAAAATCCAACTCCTTACAGGATTGTTCAACTGCTGCGAACACCTCGTCAAAGGTCTTGGCTGATGTCACCTCAAGATCACCGTTGTAAAATTTCACAGCACCCGCCCCCAAGCCAACAGCTGCCACGACCAAGCAACCGGTATGAGTTGCTATCACTAAACCAGCAATACAACTGGCGATAAGTTTTTTAATTTTCATAAAGCCTCCTTGGTGCGATGGCACCGCTGAAAATCTATGAATCGCCCAAGCTTTAGTCAAGGGAGACCCCCTGTGACTTATTCACACGCCAAATCGAAGTCAACGCTTGCCTTGAACGTTACCCAATGCAAAATTGAACCGACACTGGTGGCCGACCCAAATTCATACCCTGTTCCCGAGGATGAGGCCGCGCGACTGAAATTGTTGCGCGGGCTGAAGTTTGCACAAACTGGCCAATCGGATCCTATATGGGACGAACTCGTTGAACTGGCCGCCCACACTGCCGAGACCCCGATGGCCTGGATCGCATTGGTTGAAAAAGAAAGTGTGCGGCACGTTTTCTGCAAAGGAATCAACCTTGGTGAATCCCCTCGCTCCGCATCACCATGTGCACAAACTATAATGAGCGAAGCCCCACTGATTAGCACAGACGCAATCATTGGTGGTTATCAGTTTTATGCAGGTTTCCCAATTCTGGTAAAGGAACATGCCATAGGCACCCTCGCAGTGGCCGGATCGAAGCCGCAGCACCTTTCGGAGGCGCAGCTGCGCTATCTGCAATTACTTGCCAGTCAAGTTGCATCACGGCTGAGCATGTACCAACGAATAGACACATTGGAATCAGAGAATGCTGAGTTGCTTATCCAGGAGTTAGGCGTGGAAGCAGTGGAGGAAAAGTACCGCAGTATTTTTGAAAATGTTCAGGAAGGCGTTTTTCAAACCACAGAAGAAGGCCGGTTTATTTCTGCCAACCCAATGTTGGCTAAAATTTACGGATTTGATTCACCAGATGATTTGATGGCAAACCTAAACGACATCTCCGGCCAACTATATCTTGACCCGGAACGACGCAAGGAATTTGTTTGCCGCATGAATGAACACGATGTCATTCATGATTTCCAATCGGCGGTTCGCCGGAATGATGATGAGTTGATTTGGATTTCTGAAAACGTGCGCGCTGTCCGCAATAAAGCAGGCGAATTGCTCTATTTTGAGGGTACGGTGGTGGACATCACCGAGCAAAAAAACGCCGAGCAAGCATTACGTGCTTCAGAGCTGCTGTACCATTCGTTGGTGGAAGTTATCCCACAAAACATTCTGCGCAAGGACTGTGAAGGACGGTTCACATTTGCCAATCAAAGGTTTTGCAAACTTAACAACCGACCGATTGAAGAAATCGTTGGCAAGACTGACCATGATTTATTCCCCAAAGATCAAGCGGATAAATATCGGCGCGATGATTTGCGCGTCATGGAGAATGACGAAACCTACGCCACCACCGAAGTGCATATGCAGCCCGACGGCACGGAGCTGCATGTGGAGGCGGTCAAAACCCCACTCCACAATGAGACGGGCGAAGTCACCGGCTTACAGTGTATGTTCTGGGATGTCACAGAACGTCACCACATGGAAGAGCAGCTCACCTATGAGCACGACCTGCTCAGTGCTCTGCTTGAGAATGTTCCAGATCGGATTTACATTAAGGACACTGAGTCACGCTTCATCAAGGCAAGCGCTGCCCTCGCCCGCCGCCTGAATTTGCAATCGACCAATGAAATCATTGGGAAAACAGATTACGATTTTCACCCTGAAGAACAAGCCAAGGAGTTTCATGAAGACGAACAACGCGTAATCCTCACCGGCAAATCGGTGGTCAATAAAGTGGAGCAACAAACCAGTGTGGACGGCCGAACTGTTTGGGCTTCAGTCTCCAAGGTTCCCTTTCGAAACCGTTCCGGCATGGTGACCGGTATCATCGGAATTTCGCGCGACATCACGGCGCTAAAATTGGCTGAAGAAGAAAGCGCGCGCGCGCGCGATCTTGCGGTGGATGCCGCGCAGATAAAGGCGCAATTCCTTGCAGTGATGAGCCACGAGATTCGCACTCCGATGAACGGCATCATCGGCATGATCGATTTGCTGCTTTCCTCTGAGCTTTCTGAAGATCAACGCGAATACGCCCAGACCGTCCGAACCAGTGCTGATGCGTTGCTGGATATTCTTAACGACATTCTCGATCTCTCCAAAATTGAGGCCGGTCGGCTGGAACTGGAGAAGGCGGAATTTTCGCTGCGCCAAGTAATGGAGGAAGCGGTAGAACTCCATGCATTACGCGCCGAGGCCAACCTCATCGAGATCAATGCTCACGTGCCCGCTGAATGTGAAGGACACTATCGCGGCGACGCCGGACGTCTCCGGCAAATACTTCTCAACCTCATCAGCAACGCTGTGAAATTTACTGAGCAAGGCGAAGTCCAGATCTCGGTCAAACGACTACAGAAAACCGATGCCGGCGTGGAACTCAATTTTACTGTGCGCGACACCGGCATTGGCATCACGCCTGATCAACAGGAAAAAATATTTGAGGCCTTCCGACAGGCTGATGGCTCAACAAACCGCCGCTATGGCGGCACCGGCCTCGGCCTTTCCATATCCCGCCAGCTTACCGAAATGATGGGTGGCCATATGGAACTAGAAAGTCTACCCGGCGAAGGTTCCACCTTTCAATTCACAGTTCTAATCGAACAAGCCGGCCCTGAACCCTCTTCTTCCGGCGGCGCCCTTGAGGGCAAGCATTTGCTGGTGGTGATGCCAAATGATTTCGCACGGGAAACCATTTCTCAATTTACAGGCGAATGGAAAATGCATCTCACAACCGCCACCACCGGCGAAGGCGCCCGGCAGCGACTCAATGAACAGGGCCATTTTGATCTCATACTCATTGATCTTACTCTCGATGATGATGACAGTTTGGATCTCATCCATGAAATCCAAGTCCATGAATCTCATCGGTTAGCCAAGACCGTCCTGCTCACCTCGCGTCGGCACAAAGTAGATCCTGGCCTACTGCGCACTTTGGGCATCGCGGGCACTCTCCTCAAACCCATACGGCGCGGCAGATTGCGTCAAGTTCTACTCAATGCTCTTACTGGCAAACCGCATGCCCCCAAACACGTGACACCGGGCGATCCTGCCAGCCACCGTTCATTGCGCGTGCTTGTGGCGGAAGACAACCCCATTAATCAACGTGTTGCCACGCTGCAACTCAATAAGCTAGGCCACCAAGTGGAGCTACGGGATGACGGCCAGGGCGTGTTGGACACATCCTTGGACCAGTTTGACATTGTGCTAATGGATTGCCAAATGCCAAACGTGGACGGCCTCGAGGCTACCCGCCGTATCCGCCAGAAAGAACAAGCTGATTCGAACCAACAGCCCGTCTACATCATCGCTATGACCGCCAATACGCAGGATGATGACCGTGCATCCTGCCTTGAAGCAGGCATGGATGATTTCATTTCTAAACCCGTGCAACTCAAGGAGCTCCAGCGCGTACTCAATAAATCATTGGGATTTGAAGCTGACCCTCCGGCAAGTGCCCACGATACAACACTGCTCGATGAATCCCAACTCGACCAGTTGCGCGTCAACGGGAACGATGACATGCTGCGGGAAATTGTCTCACTCTACTTAACTGACACCGGCCACCAAATCGATTCGCTCAGCAACGAACAAAACCCTGATGCTGTTGCCCGCACCGCGCATCAGCTCAAGGGCAGCAGTGCCAATCTCGGTGCGCGCCAACTCGCCGATGCTCTTTCACGCCTTGAAGAGATCGCCAAAACTGGCGATATCAATCGGACCAGCGATTTGCTCGAGGAAATTCGCGGCACATTTGACCGCACAGCTGTGAAGCTAAACTCGTTGCTTAAACAATGACCGTTGCCTTTGACAACCCTCCACACCCCGCCTAGGTTCATGCCAATGGAAGCACTGCACGCGCCTTGGCGCATTGAATACATCCTCGGACCGAAACACCCCGATGGTGGCGACGCCTCCATTTTTACGACGATCGCGCAATCAAGTGATGATGAAGCAAACAATGTGATTGCCCGCGGCAAAACCTGTTTTGCCGTCATGAATAATTTCCCCTATAACGGCGGCCACCTCTTGATTGTTCCCTATCGCGAAGTGCCAGATTTAGTTGATCTCACCGAT
Organism: Verrucomicrobiota bacterium; assembly: GCA_028872685.1. Classification (GTDB taxonomy): domain Bacteria; phylum Verrucomicrobiota; class Verrucomicrobiia; order Limisphaerales; family UBA1100; genus JACNJL01. Next base: position 9,037 of record JAPKEI010000056.1, read on the forward strand.
GACGAGCTGCTAGAGCTGATGCAACTCTGCCGCCGCTGCCAAGCCGCACTGCGCGAAACGATGAATCCGGCCGGATTCAATATAGGCCTCAACCTCGGCCAAGTAGCCGGGGCCGGCATAAAGGAGCATTTACATCTGCATGTGGTGCCTCGATGGGAAGGTGACACCAATTTCATGCCGGCACTCGGCCAAACCGCAATCATCCCCGAAGCCGTCACCGAAACTGCAGCCAAACTTCGTGCCGCCCTTGCACAGAATTGATATGCCCAGCATCACCTTGAATTTCGACAGTGCACGGCAAGCCCAACAGTTATTTGACAACGACCCTCATAACCTCGAATTACTTAAAGAACAGCTCAGCGTCAAAGCAACTTCGCGCGATGGCTGGATAAAACTCGATGGGGAAGAAGACGCCCTCAACTGCGTCAAAGATGTTTTTGATGCCCTGCGAGCCCAGTTAGATTCCGGTCACCGACCGCGACAACGTGAATTTCTTAAGGCAATTGAAACAGTAAAAGAAAACGGTGCTGACGCCCTCAAAAGCCTCAATACCAAACGCATCACCACTTCCCCGCGCAAACCACAGGTGATGCCCAAGACTGTCGGCCAAAAAACCTACCTTGATTACATTGCCGCACATGATGTCACCTTTGGCATCGGCCCCGCCGGCACCGGCAAAACCTATCTCGCCATGGCCATGGCAGTCAGCGCACTGCATCGCGGTGAAGTCTCACGCATTATTCTCACCAGACCGGCGGTGGAAGCGGGCGAGGCACTCGGATTTTTACCAGGTGATTTGCGCGAAAAACTCAGCCCCTATCTGCGGCCGTTGCACGATGCCCTCACTGACATGTTGCCCGTTGAGGAAGTCCAAAAACATATGGAACGCGAGACGATCGAAATTGCTCCGCTCGCCTATATGCGCGGCCGCACTCTCAACAACGCATTCATCATCCTTGATGAAGCCCAAAACACCACTAACGAACAAATGTTTATGTTCCTCACCCGTTTGGGCTACCATTCCAAAGCTGTTATTACCGGCGACCCCACACAAATCGACTTGCCCTCATCAAAACAATCCGGCCTTACCGAAGCACTGCTTACCCTCAAAGATTCCCGCGATATTTCGATTGTTAAATTCAGCAATAAAGATGTGGTGCGACATCCGCTCGTGCAACAGATCATCGAAGCTTACGAAACCCGCAGCAGCTCGGAATGAAACAACTCAGCGTCCGCAATCAACAACGACGCTTCTCTGTGTCCTCCCGCGAAGTCCGCAAAGCAATGGAGCTGCTTTTAACCGATCTACTACAAATCAAAGCGTTTGACCTGTCCGTCTTGTTTGTAAATGAAACACGAATGACACAACTCAACCAAACCCATTTGCAGCACGAAGGCCCCACTGATATCATCACCTTCGACTATTGCACCCGTGCCCTGCTCCACGGCGAACTAGTAATTTGTCCTGCCATCGCCAGTGAGCATGCCCGAAAATATCGCGCAACCCTTGGCCGTGAACTGATGCGCTATGTCATTCACGGCGTGCTACACTTACAGGGGTTCGATGATAAAACGACCGCCGCGCGACACAAAATGAAGCACGAAGAGAACCGACTACTGCAAAGACTTGCGCGCCGCTTTCCGGTGGACTCCATTGCTCATGGATGAAAATGCTAACGGCATCATTCTGCGCGTCCGGCCCTTAACCGAGTCGAGCCTCATCGTTCATTGGTTAACAACTGAACATGGCCGCCTCGGCACAGTGGCCAAGGGTGCGCGCCGCGCAAAGAGCCCTTTTCGCGGAAAACTTGATTTGCTATTTGAAGGCCGGCTTTCTTTTCACCGTAGCCGAAAATCCGACCTTCACACTTTGCGAGAAGTAAAAATTAACGCGACCCACGCTTCCCTACGCGATGACATCCCACGCCTACAACTGCTCGCCTACGCCACGCGATTCATCGAAAAAGCCACCGAACCAGAAAACACATTGCCCGGAATATACGCAATTTTCTCCACACTACTTGCCCATCTCGATACTCACCCAACGCGCCCTGCCCTCGTGTATGCGCTGGAAATCAAAATGCTCAATGAACTAGGCCTCGCACCGGCTCTCGATGAATCCCGCCTCAACGATGGCACCCGCGACCTCCTAGAACACCTCGCCATTCTTAATTGGGACACCATAACCAAGCTCAAACCCACTCGTTCGCAGGCTGAAGCAGCTCGACAGTTCCTCGGTAACTTCATCCAACATAACCTTGGAAAGATTCCAAATGGCAGGGACTCGGCGCTGGGTATTTAGGCACCCACGGACTCGGAAGACTCCACCCACTTGTCGTGCTCTCGGATCAAATCCACGAGACTTTCCACCGCCTCTGCTTCGGGAATGTTGAAACGTACCGGTTCGCGGCCGACATACAAATTTATTTTCCCAGGCGCGCCACCCACGTAGCCAAAATCAGCATCGGCCATTTCACCGGGGCCATTGACGATGCAGCCCATAATCGCAATCTTCACGCCCTTGAGATGTTC
>JAPKEI010000057.1 GCA_028872685.1 Verrucomicrobiota bacterium
AAGGCGGTGAAGAAGAAGGCGGTGAAGAAGAAGGCGGTGAAGAAGAAGGCGGTGAAGAAGAAGGCGGTGACGAAGAAGGCGGTGACGAAGAAGGCGGTGACGAAGAAGGCGGCCGCGAAAAAAGCTGCGCCCAAGAAGAAAAAAGCCGCGAAGAAAAAGGCGCCGAAAAAACTTTCTGCCGCGTTGATGGCGCGCACCAAGGCCAACCTCGCCAAAAAGGACATCAAAAAGATTTCCGATGTGAAGACCGAGGCCGGCATTGATCTCACCGAGAAATTCAAAGAACTCGTTTTGCTCGCGCAAGAGCAAGGCTACCTCACGCACGAAGATGTTACCGAGTCTCTCCCCGAACAGGAAGTGACCTCCGCCGATATCGAAGCCGTTCACGACAAACTTCAGGGCCTGGAAATTTCCGTGGTGGACCAAGCCGAAGTTGACAACATCTCTCCGTTGCGCCGTGGCGAAGATGAAAAGGACATCAAAGAGAAGGCCAAGCTCGATATCCTTGATGACCCCGTGCGGATGTACCTCAAGCAGATGGGCCAAGTGCCGCTGCTCACCCGCGAACAGGAAGTGGAAATCTCCAAGCGCATCGAGGAAGCCGAAAATGAAGTGAAGCGAATCATTTACGCCTTCGGCTTCACCGGCAAGGAACACATCGCGCTCGCCGAGAAACTCATTTCCGAGCCGCCCAAGGAACGCTTCGACCGCGTCATCGTCGACAAAAAAATCGAAAGCCGCGAACGCCATCTCAAATCACTGCGTCGGCTCGTGAAAGACGTACGTGCCATCGACCACAAGGTTGATGAAAAATATCTCTCCCAGCTTAAGGCCAAAAACCAAAGCGCCCTTACCCGCGCCAAAAAAGCCCATGACCTACACAACTCCAAGTTGCAGAAATCCTTCAACAAGTTTTTCTACAAGCAAAAGGTTATTGAGGAGATGTCCGTCGTGGCCGAGAATGTGCACGATAAAGTCGTCGGCAGCCTAAGCGCTGTTGAAAAAGCCTCTAGGGCGCGCAAGACGGCTGCCACAAAAACGCTCATCGACACCGAGAGTCGCAAGCTCAAGGCGCTCGAAATTTTCGTGCGGATGCCCGCCACCGATTATGTGGAATCCTACGGTCAGCTCCAGCACTTCGGTAAAAAGGCTCATCAGGCCAAAACCGAAATGGTGGAAGCAAACCTGCGCCTCGTTATTTCGATCGCCAAAAAATACACCAACCGCGGACTCTCCTTCCTCGACCTCATTCAGGAAGGCAACATGGGCCTGATGAAAGCCGTGGAAAAATTCGAGTATCGCCGCGGCTACAAATTTTCCACTTACGCCACGTGGTGGATTCGACAGGCCATCACCCGTTCCATCGCCGATCAAGCCCGCACCATCCGCATCCCGGTGCACATGATCGAGACCATCAACAAACTGATGCGCGTGCAGAAACAGCTCGTGCAGGATTTTGGTCGCGAAGCCACGCCGGAAGAAATCTCCGACGAAATGCAGCTCCCTGTCGAGCGCGTGCGCGCCATTATGAAGATGGCCCAGCAACCCATCAGTTTGCAAAGTCCCGTGGGCGACAGCGACGACACTAACTTCGGTGACTTCATCGAAGACAAACAGGCTGAGAACCCCAGCGACATGACCAGCTTTTCGCTGCTCAAAGATAAACTCGGTGACGTGCTGACTTCACTCACCGAGCGCGAACGCAAAGTACTCGAGCTCCGCTTCGGCCTCACCGATGGCTACAGCCGCACGCTCGAAGAAGTCGGTAAACAATTCAAAGTCACCCGCGAACGCATCCGCCAAATCGAGGCTAAAGCCCTCCGCAAAATGCGTCACCCCACACGCCTCCGCCAGTTGCAAGGCTTCTTGGACGGCGAAGGCGAACCGGTCCAGAACTAGGTACGGGAAAACAGAAATACTCAAAGGCGGCCAAAGACGGTCGCCTTTTTTGCTAGGGACGCGCGAAATATGTCCCTGCCAAACTTTACTCCTCCTCAAACGTTTCCATTCCCCCGCAGCTGCAGACCAAATTGCGGTCGCCCCATACATTGTCGATGCGGGCGGTGGCGGGCCAATGTTTGTATTCGCGCAGCCATTCGGCGGGGAAGGCGGCTTGTTCGCGGCCGTAGGCATGGGGCCAATCGTTGGCGGCCACCATATCGGGAGTGTGCGGGGATTGCTTGAGAGGGTTGTCAACCGCATCGGCCTCGCCGGATTCGATCGCTTCGATTTCGGCGTGGATGGCAATCATCGCGTCGCAGAAGCGGTCGAGTTCCTCCTTCGATTCGCTCTCGGTGGGCTCAACCATCATTGTGCCGGCGACGGGCCACGAGATGGTCGGCGCGTGGAAACCGAAATCCATCAGCCGTTTCGCGACGTCTTCCACGGTTACTTTTTTGAACTGGCGTAAATCCAAAATACACTCGTGGGCCACGTGGCCGTTCGCGCCTTTGAAGAGCACGGGGTAATGCGGGTTCAATCGGTGGGCGATGTAATTTGCGTTGAGGATGGCGTGCTCAGTGGCCGCGCGTAGTCCATCGGGGCCCATCATCGCGATGTACATCCACGAGATGGGCAAGATGCTTGCGCTGCCCCACGGCGCGGCGCTGATCGCGCCAATCGGGTTTTCGCCGCCGAGTTTGACGACCGAATGATCCGGCAAGAAATCGGTCAAATGTTCCGCCACGCCGATGGGCCCCATCCCGGGGCCGCCTCCTCCGTGTGGGATACAAAAAGTTTTGTGTAGGTTGATGTGGCAAACATCCGCGCCGAGTTCGCCCGGGCGTGACAGTCCGACCATCGCGTTGAGGTTCGCGCCATCGAGATAAATTTGGCCGCCTGCGCCGTGGACGATTTCGCAAATCTCGCCGATGGTTTCCTCGAACACGCCGTGCGTTGAGGGGTACGTAATCATCATCGCCGCGAGATCGGCGGCGTGCGTTTCGGTTTGGGCGCGGAGGTCGTCGAGATCGATGTCGCCTTCGTCGCTGCATTTCACCGGCACCACTGTGAGGCCCGCCATCACGGCGCTGGCGGGGTTGGTGCCGTGCGCACTGGTGGGGATGAGGCAAATGTTGCGTTGCGGTTCGCGCCGACTTTGGTGAAACGCCTTGATTACCAACAGCCCCGCATACTCGCCCTGCGAACCAGCGTTGGGCTGCAGTGACACACCGGCAAAGCCCGTGATTTCCGCCAGCCAATCTTCGAGGTCAGCAAACATTTCCTGATACCCGCGCGTTTGCGACACGGGCACGAAGGGATGAATGCTGTTAAATTCCCGCCACGAAACCGGTTGCATTTCGGCCACGGCGTTGAGCTTCATCGTACACGAGCCAAGCGGTATCATACTCTGCGCCAGCGAAAGGTCGCGGCTTTCGAGGCGTTTCAAGTAGCGCATCAGTTCCGTTTCAGAACGATGTTTGTGAAACACTTCGTGCGTGAGAAAATCGCTGGTGCGCCCGAGCCCTTCAGGTGTGGCCACGGCGGCGGTGAGCTCGGTCAGCTTGAACGGTACATCGCGGCCACCATTAAACACCGCCAGCAAATCGAGCACGTCCGTTTCAGTGGTCGTTTCGTCCAGCGCGATGCCGAGGGTTTGCGCATCGAGCACGCGCAAGTTGATGCCGAAATTTTCCGCAACACGAACGACCTCGCGCGCATTCAGATTGTTATGTGTGACCGTGACCGTATCAAAAAATGTCGTGTGCCCCAGCTTGTGCCCCAGCCGTTTCAGTCCCGCGGCGAGGCAGCGAGTGAGCTCGTGCACGTGCGCGGCGATGGCCCGCAAGCCATCCGGTCCGTGGTAGCACGCGTACATCGCCGACATATTCGCAAGTAACGCCTGCGCGGTGCAGATGTTGCTCGTCGCTTTGTCGCGCCGGATGTGTTGCTCGCGCGTTTGCAGCGACAGGCGAAACGCCGGCCGCCCACGCGCATCTTTGGACACCCCAACGATGCGGCCCGGAATCTGTCGTTTATAAATATCGCGTGTGGCAAAGAACGCCGCGTGCGGCCCGCCGTAACCCAACGGCACGCCGAAACGTTGCGCGTTGCCCACAGCGATGTCCGCGCTCAATTCGCCCGGCGATTTCAATTGCGTGAGCGCAAGCAAATCCGTGGCCAACACCACCATCGCGCCCGCCTCGTGCGCGCTTGAGATGAGGCCCGTGTAATCTTTCACTACGCCGTCCGTGGCAGGATATTGCAGCAGCACGCCAAACACATTTTCGTCCAGCTCCATCGCATCCGTGGCCACCGTGCGCACCTCGATGCCTAGCGGCGCGGCGCGCGTTTGTAGCACCTCGATATTTTGTGGATGGCAATCCTCCGCCGCCACAAACACATTGCGGCCGTCTTTGCCCTTCACCGCGTGGCACATCACCATCGCCTCCGCGCACGCCGTCGCTTCGTCGAGCAACGACGCGTTGGCGATCTCGAGCCCCGTGAGGTCGGCCACCATTGTTTGGAAATTCAGCAAACTCTCCAGACGCCCCTGCGAAATCTCCGCCTGATACGGCGTGTATTGCGTGTACCAACCGGGGTTTTCCAAAAGATTCCGCTGAATTGCCGGTGGCACAAGGCAGTTATAAAAACCCATCCCAAGATAACTGCGGAAGGGTTTGTTGGCCGAAATAATCCGCTTCAACGCCGCCAACGCCTCGTGTTCCGAAAGTGCAGGAGGGAGATTCAACGGCCGTGTGCTGCGAATGGCCGCCGGCACTACGGACTCAATAAACCCCTCCAACGAGTCGGCCCCGAGCACTTCGAGCATCGCCCGCGCTTCAGCGGCGTCCGGCCCAATATGGCGCGTCGCAAAGCGATCGGGATGTCCCGTTAGCGTCACAGGTTTAATTTCAGTTTCAGACACGGTCTCGACAGTGTCGGCAATCGGTAGGTCACGCACAAGCATTTGCCGGAAGCTAGACAAGAGGGCGGTAGGGAACAAGCGGGAAGTATTGGGATGACGGGATTAGGGAATCTTAGGTCTCAAAATCTTTTTCAAAAAAACACAAATTTCCCCTTGCGAATTCCAAATTTACAGTATATTCTGTCTTAACAGAAATGAGTGAAACAACTATCCAACTCACGCCGGTTCAGCAGAAATTCATCCTCCATTGGGGGGAAATGGGAACCAAATGGGGAATCAATCGCACCGTCGCACAGATTCACGCCCTTCTTTATATTTGGCCCGAATCAATCAATGCGGAGCAGATCACCAAGGTCCTTTCTGTCGCGCGCTCCAATGTCAGCACTAGCATCAAGGAACTGCAAAGCTGGGGCCTCGTAAAAAATGTCCACGTGATGGGCGACCGGCGCGATCATTTTGAGACGCTGGAGGATGTGTGGGAGATGTTCCGCATCGTGATGGATGAACGCAAGCGGCGCGAGGTTGATCCGACACTGATTCTCCTGCGCGATTGTATGGAGGAACAAAAAAAATCCGGCAAGCGTGACAAGCACACCGAAGGGAGGCTGGAGGCGCTGCAGGAATTTTTTGAATCCGCAGCCGACAGCTACGAGCGCCTGCGGTCCGTGCCTACCGCCACCCTTCGCCGCATTGCGAAAATGGGCGACAAGGTGTTGAAACTTTTGAAGGCCGCCTAGTCGGAAACCTTGAACGAAGAGCCGAATCATGAGTCACGGAAAAATTTCAGCTTTTTTTGAAATGACTGAGAAGACTGGCCACACGCTGTGCTTCGATGGGGAATGCCCGTTCTGCCGGTCAATGGTGCATCGCTGGCGGGGCACGTTGGAAAGGCGCGGGTTTGAATTGGTGCCGCTGCAGGCTGAGTGGGTGCGCCGTCGTCTGAATTTGCCCGAGACGGAGCTGACGAAGGAATTGCGCGTGCTCACACCCGATGGCCGCATACTCGGAGGCGCGGCCGGGCTTGTACATGTGTGTGGCAAAATTTGGTGGGCTTGGCCGTTGTGGTTGATGGCACTGGTGCCGGGAGTGAAATGGTTGCTGGATCGAGCCTATCGGTGGGTGGCTGAGCGACGAATGTGCCTCTCGGGTGTCTGCTCATTGCATGCGCATCCAGAGCCCAAGAGCGGATTGAAAGTGCTTGGCTTGCTGCCGCTGCTCGTGTTGCCTGCGTTGATTTACCAAACTGCCGCGTACGGTTACTGCGCATTTATATAAAAAAACAACGAGAGGAAGACCATGACTACTGCCGTTTACATCTACATCGCCTACACGATTATCAGCATCACCATGACTGTCTGGGTGGCGCGAACGCTACACAAGAACGGCCGTGTATTTTTGCTCGAGGCGTTCAATGACAAAGAGGAAATGGCTGACTCAGTGAACCATCTACTGGTGGTCGGTTTTTATCTAATCAACATCGGCTTCATCTTGATTTACCTGCAAGTCGGCACCAAGCCGACGGACGTAGTGGAAGGAATTGAGTACATTGCCACCAAACTTGGAGTGGTGTTATTGGTGTTGGGTGCGATGCATTTTTTCAATATCTTCAACTTTGACCGCATGCGGAAAAAGGCGCGCGGCCATGAGGGCAATGTGCCGCCGATGCTAAATAAATGAACATAACAACCGAAATCGATTCGCCCAAGGGCAAGGTCATCATCGCTGGCGGCACGGGATTCATCGGCACCAGCCTAGCCAGACACTTGGCGAACCTCGGCTACGAGGTGGTGCTACTCTCCCGGCATGTTCCAGAAACGCGCGGATCGTGGGAGCACGCTGTATGGGATGGCCGCACGGTGGGCGATTGGGTGCATCATCTTGAGGGTGCCGCGGCGGTGGTGAACCTCGCTGGTCGCACGGTGGATTGTATCAAGAGTCCCGACCATTGCGATGAAATCCTTCGCTCTCGGGTGGAGGCAACGCTCGTGCTGGGCAAAGCGGTACGCAGTCTAAAATCACCACCGCCAGTTTGGGTGCAAATGGCCACCGCGCATATTTATGGCGATCCGCCTGAGGTGATGTGCGATGAAGACTCCGCCTTTGGATTAGGCCTTGCGCCCATCGTTGGCAAGGCGTGGGAGGCCGCCTTCGCCGAGGCAGTGTTGCCTGAGATGCGGCAGGTGATTTTACGCACCAGCTTTGTGTTGGGCGCCGATAGTGGCGCTTTTCCCAAGATGCGAATGCTAGCTCGCCTTGGCTTGGGTGGCCGCGTGGGGCACGGGCGGCAGGGCATCAGCTGGATTCATATCGATGACATGAGTCGCCTCATCACACGTGCTATCACTAATGACACGATGCAAGGGGCGTATATCGCCACTGCGCCCAAGCCTGTTTCGCAGTCGGAATTTATGCGCGAACTGCGCCGTGGCATTGGGATGCCCATCGGCTTGCCGGCAACGGAGTTGATGGTCCGCTTCGGCGCGCATTGGTTGTTGCGGACGGATCCCGAGTTGGTGTTGTACGGCCGCTACTGCGTCTCGCGCCGTTTGGAAGAGGAGGGGTACGAGTTTGCGTTTGAAAACATAAAAGACGCGATGGAGAATTTGTGCCGTTAATGTGCCGGCAGCACGATTGCAGCTTGGCGAAGGCGATTTGTTCCTATAAAGCAACAGCGGCGTGGCGGAGAAACCAAAACCAAAGCAGGGAATTGATTACGTCAAGCTGGCGATTTGTTTTTTGGTCGGTTTGAACCTTTGGTGGTTCGGGCCGCCGCAGGGCCTTTCGGCTGAAGGCTGGCGGGTGTTCGCGGTTTTCTTTGCCACGATTTTGAGCTTCATTCTGCGGCCGATTCCGATGGGGCCGGCAGTGCTCATTGCGATTGTCACGTTGGCGGCCACGCAAACGCTCGGCGAATCCTCCAAAGAATCTTTTGCCGCCGCGCTTAGCGGTTATGGAAACACCACGGTGTGGTTGGTGGTGGCGGCGTTTTTTATTGCGGGCGCGATGATTCGTACGGGGTTGGGGCGGCGGATTGCGTTGGGGTGCGTTGTCAAATTTGGAAAAACCACGCTGGGGCTCGGCTACGCGACGGCGTTGGCGGAGTTGATTTTGGGGCCGGCCATTCCCTCGAACACCGCGCGCGGCGGCGGCGTGATGGCGCCGATTGTGAATTCACTGGCGCGCGCGCTTGGCTCCAAACCCGATGGCGATCCAAAACTCGCGGGCGAATATTTGATGCTCAACGGCGCACACGTGAACCTCATCACGGCGGCGATGTTCCTCACGGGAATGGCGGCCAACGGCTTGGTGAGCGCGGCGGCCTCCGATGCAGGGTTTGAGTTTGGCTGGATGACTTGGCTCAAGGGCAGCATTGTGCCGGGCCTCGCGTGTCTGCTTTTGATGCCGTGGTTTTTGCACAAACTGCTCCGGCCGAAAATGCAGGACGCCAGCGCGGCGCGCGACAGTGCCCGCGAGCAGTTGCGCGAAATGGGTGCGTGGTCGCGCAATGAGAAAATTATGCTCGGCGTGTTTGTGCTGTTACTGGCGCTGTGGGCCACGAGCAAATGGCTGCACGGAATGCACACGGGCGTGGTGGCGTTGATGGGCGTTTTGATTTTGCTGCTGAGCGGCGCGGAGAAATGGGAGGACATCACGGGCAACCGCGAGGCGTGGGACGCCTTTGTGTGGCTGGGCGGAATGGTGTCGATGGCGGGTGCGCTGAAAGCGACGGGCTTCATCGCGTGGTTCGCCGCCGCGATGCAGGGCCAAGTGCAAGCGGCGGGGATGGGGATGCTGGCCACGGCGGTGGTGTTGGCGTTGGTTTATTTTTATTCGATGTACGGCTTCTCGATGTTGACGGGCCACATCACGGCGATGGTGGCGGCGTTCCTCGCGGTGGCGCTGGCGGTGGGTGTGCCGGGGATGTTGATGGTGGCGCTGCTCGCGTATTTCTCAAACCTGTGTGGTTGCCTCACCAATTATTCCACAGGGCCGGTGGTGATTTATTCCGGCTTCGGCTACGTACCGGTGGGCCGATGGTTTAAGGTGGGGCTGGTGGTTTCGATTTTCCACCTCGCGGTTTGGCTCGGCGTGGGGTTGCCGTATTGGAAATGGCTAGGGTGGTGGTAAACTAAATTACTTGGCGGTGACGACGGTGTAATTCCGTTTCCCTTTTCGCAACAACAAATGTTTGCCGAAGAGGAGGGCATCGGTTGTTACACGGTGTTGGGGGTCGGCTTGGCGTTCGTTGTTTAAATTTAATCCTCCCCCTTGAAGATCTTTGCGGGCTTGGCCGTTGGAGGGGCAGAGAGCGGCGGTGACGAATAGCTCGAGGATGGGGAGTCCTTCGCCTTCGAGCTTGGATTTCTCAATTTCCAGGGTGGGCACTTCGCCGACGATTTCGTTGAATGTGTTTTCGGTGATGCCTTCGAGCCCGCCGCCGAACAGGATTTTACTGGCTTGTTGGGCTTCCTCGGTGGCGGCTTCGCCGTGGATGAGGTTGGTCATCGCGATGGCGAGCGCGATGTGGGCGGTGCGTGCGCTTGGGTTTTCTTCGTGCTGTTTTTCGAGCACTTCGATTTCTTCTTTGGGGAGGAAGGTGAAATACTTCAAGTAACGCACGGCATCGCGGTCGTCGGTGCGGACCCAGAATTGGTAGAACTTGTAAACGCTGGTGCGTGCGGGATCGAGCCACACGGCACCGGCTTCGGACTTGCCGAATTTGGTGCCGTCGGCGTTGGTGATGAGCGGAAGCGTGAGGCCGTAAACGGTCTCGGAAAGTTTGCGGCGCGTGAGGTCGATGCCGGCGGTGATGTTGCCCCATTGATCGCTGCCGCCGATTTGGAGGTCGCAGTTGTGCGCTTGTTTGAGGTGAAAGAAATCAAACGCCTGCAAAAGCATATACGAAAATTCGGTGTAACTGATGCCGACGTCGCGGTCTTCCATGCGGGCGCGGACGCTTTCTTTGGCGACCATCGTGTTGACGGTGAAATGCTTTCCGATGTCGCGCAGGAAATCGAGCAGCGTGACTTCGCGCGTCCAGTCGGCGTTGTCGAGCAGTTTGGCAGGGTTTTCGGTGGACTCAAAATCGAGGAGTTTGGTGAGTTGCGTTTTCACCGCGGCGATGTTGGCGGCGAGCAATTCTGGCGTGAGCAAATTGCGCTCGGAGGACTTGCCGCTGGGATCGCCAATGGCACCGGTGGCCCCGCCGGCGAGCGCGACGGGATGGTGGCCGAGATTTTGAAAACGCCGCAGCGCAATGAGCGGCACGAGGTTGCCGACGTGCAAGCTGTCGGAGGTGGGATCGAAACCGCAATAGAGTACAGTGGGGCTTTTGCCGAGGCGTTCGGTTAGCGCCTCGGTATCGGTGCAGTCGTTAATCAACCCGCGCCACTGCAGTTCGTCAAGAATGCTCATGCGGACGGCATTAACGCCGAGGGGCGCGGGCGGGACAAGGGGAATTTTTTGGGAGTCAGAAGTTAGGAGCCAGAATTTAGAATTCTGCGTGTTCCAGTTCTTCTTCGTGCTCATGCTCGCTGGCTTCTTCTTCTTCTTCGCTTTCGTAGAGGAATTCCATTGAGTTGGCGTTGTCGGTGTCATCGTCTTCCTCCCAAAGCGTGGCTTGGTGGGCGGCGATGATGTTGGCGAGGGACATGAATTCCTCGCGCGGGAGGTCCTTGATGGCTTCTTCGATTTCTTTAACGGTTTTCATTTCTTTTTCGGTTGTATCAAATTCAAGAGGTGCTGCATGGAGACGGTGTTTTTGAAAACCATTTGCAGGTTATCTTTTACGCCGTTTTTCACGCTGTAATATGTGCTTTGGGTGTTGTTCACGCTGCCGATGACGGCGCCGTATTCGTTGAACACGGGTGCGCCGCTGGAGCCTTTGGCGAAGTCGGCGGTGATGGAAAACATTTGGCGGCGCCCGCCGTTGCGGGGAGTGTCCAGATATTTTCGTGAGATGATGCCTTCGCTGAGCACATAAAAGTGGCGGTCAGGATGGCTGAGTACGCGCACCTTGCCCCCGAGCGGGGCCTCAGTGGAGACGGGCAGGGCGGTGAAGCCTTTGCCTTTGGCACGGAGGATGGCGATGTCGGCGGTCTTGTCGGCGGCGAGCACTTCCACCACAGGTGCCATGCGGCCATTGCCGGTCATAATGACAAGGATGTCGTTGTCGGGATTATCGACCACGTGATAGCTGGTGCAAAACACGCCGTCTGTGGTGAGCATAAAACCGCTGGCGGCACCGCTGTGCCACTTGGGGCAGCGTTTGCATTTGTAGAGTCCGGAGACGACGAGCACGCCTTTTCGGGCGCGCGTGACGGTCTCGGCGGCGGTGAGGCGCTGCTTGCCGACGGGGGCGAGCTGGATGTCGCATTTTTTGCGATCCAACCTCTTGAGTTGCTTGAGTAATTCGGCGGACTTGACGGCGCCATCCTTGGTATCGCGAAGTTCGATTGTTTTGAGGTTTATTTCAGAGAGCAACTTGCGATCATCAATGATGCCGCCGGGCAGGAAGCCACCTTTCACGCGGAGTTCGGCGGCGTTCAGGTTGCCGGCGATGATTAAAAGGGCGGTGCCCAATATCAGGTTTGTTTTCATCGTTTTTTTTGGGTGTGGGTGATTGTCAGCAACAAAAAAGGCGGGCTTTGCGGCCCGCCATTTTTGGTTGATGACGGGTGAGTTACTCGGCTGCCTTTTC
>JAPKEI010000058.1 GCA_028872685.1 Verrucomicrobiota bacterium
CCCAACACACCGGCCGCGCGCCTGCCAAGTAATTTTTCAAAACCCGCGTGGACTCCGGTAAACCTCTCGATCAAGCCCTGATCTTTCGCACATGGCTGCCCCTGGCCGCCAGCTGGCTCCTCATGGGTGCCGAGCTGCCGCTGCTCAGCGCGGTGGTGGCGCGTTTGGCCGATCCGGATGTGCACATGGCGGCGTACAGTGGCATTGTGTTTCCACTGGCACTGGTGATCGAGTCGCCCATCATCATGCTCCTCACTGCGTCCACAGCGCTGAGCCGCAACTCACGGGCATACAAAAAAATGTGGCGGATGATGACGTGGATGAGCGTGGTGCTCACGTTGGGGCACGTGGCGATCGCCTTTACACCACTATATGATTTTGTTGCGCGAACCATCATCGGCGCGCCGGAAGACATCATCGAGCCCGGCCGCATAGGCCTGCAAATCATGACGCCGTGGACGTGGGCGATCGCGCATCGGCGGTTCAACCAAGGCGTACTCATTCGCTTTGGTCAATCCGGCGCGGTGGGCTGGGGCACGGCGATGCGATTGCTTGCGGATGTGATTGTCCTTGCCATCGGGTTTATGTTGCACGACATCGCCGGCATCGTGGTGGCCACGGCGGCGGTGGGGGCGGGTGTGTTGGCGGAGGCGGCGTATATTCACTGGAAAGTACAGGCGGTGATCACCGGCCCATTGCGCGAGGCAAAGGGGCCGGCCATTACTCAGCGGGAAGTGATCTTGTTTTACTTGCCGATCGCCTTTGCGCCCACCATCGGTTTGCTGGGCCAGCCGATGCTCACCGGTGCGATGAGCCGGATGGATGTGCCGATGCTCACGCTGGCGGTGTGGCCCACGGTGAACAGCCTCATCTTCATGCTGCGTTCCGCCGGAATTGCATACACCGAAGTGGTGGTGGCACTGCTCGATCGCCCCAATGGCCTGCTCAAGTTGCGACGATTCACAGTGTGGCTGAGCCTCACACTGAGCGTGCCGTTGTTGGTGCTGTGCACCACGCCGCTGATTGATATTTGGTTTGAACGCTTCATCGGACTGCGACCGGAACTGGCCGGGCTCGGCAAATCGGCGTTGTGGTTTGCGGTGTTGATGCCGCCAGTCACCACGTGGTGTTGTTATTTTGAGGGCCTGCTCATCCATCACAAACGCAGCGGAGCAGTGACGGAGGCGGTGGTGTTTTACATCGTCACACTGTTTGGCTTCCTGTTTTTTGCCGTTAAAAACCAAAGCATACCCGGCCTGAATGCGGCGGTGTGCGCAATGACGCTGGGCGGCATCGCACAAACACTCTGGCTCTGGCGGCGCAGTCACGGCATCGCCCGCGAATATTTGGAGAAATAACAGGCCGAGCCCCGGTATTCCTCTCACGCGCTAATCAAACACATTCGACTTTTAACTTTCCACTTCTGACTTTTTCCATTTAATCACGGCATGACCCGTCGCGAAGCCATCACTCTCTCCGCCGCCGCACTCGCTGGCTGCGCCACGCCCGGAAGTTCAAGCCGAGGTTACATTGATGCCCACAGCCATATTTGGACCCCAGACGTCCAACACTTTCCCCTCGCACTCGGCAAAACCATCGCCGATCTAAAGCCGCTCAGTTTCACACCCGAAACCCTCATCGAACTTGGCAAAACCGAAGAGGTCACGCGGCACGTCCTCATTTCACACGGGCCTTTTTACGGATTCAACAATGATTACCTCATTCACGCTGCCAAAAAATACCCGGGCGTGTTCGCCATCGTCGGCGCGATGGATCCCGCGCTGGATCGCATCCCCGTCCGCATGATTGCCAACCGCCGGCTCGGCATCACCGGCTACCGCATCCTGCCCAATAATAACACCAACTGGTTGCAAGCCGCTCCCATGCAAACCATGTGGCGTACCGGTGCAAAGGAAGGCATTGCAATGTGCCCGCTCATCAATCCAAAACACATCGTCGGCCTCGGCCCGATGTGCGAAAAATTTCCAGACACAACCGTTGTCATCGACCACTGCGCACGCATCGACACGCAGCACGAAACCGAACTGAACCAACTCTGCGCCCTCGCAAAACACAAAAATGTGCACGTAAAAATTTCCGCCTTCTACGCCTTCGGCGCGAAGCAACCGCCGTACCTCGAACAAATTTCAAAAATCAAACGCCTCTTCGAAGCCTTCGGCCCGCGCCGCCTCATGTGGGCCAGCGATTGCCCGTACCAGTTGGATGGTGAAAATACATACGCCGCCTCCATTGCGCTGGTGCGGGACAAGTTGAATTTCGTTACCGACGAAGACAAACAATGGCTCTTGCGGCGCACGGCGGAGAAAGTGTTTTTCGGCTAAGAATGATGCTGGCTCAGCCGCTCGAGCTTTTCACCCCATAACTTTTGCGCCATCTCGCGGGCGGGGACGAAGGGACACTTCGACTTCGGATTTGCGTGCGTGATGTCCTGATGGCGCAGGGCGTATTGCGAGCCGGTGAGCACGGCATCGCTGCCCCATTGGCTTTCGAGCCGCTGCATCGCCGAATCCAACGCGCCCCAGCGTTCGGCGTCGGTAGTGCCCCACAGCGTCGGCTGTGTGTCCAGTGGTTTGAGGTTGCAAAAACTAAGGCGAATCTGCCGCACCGGTTCCGCGTGGCCGGCCATGGTTTCATCGAAGAGCTGCTCGAGCACGGCGTTGATGGTGGAGTTGAGAAACTGTGGATGATCAAACCGATGCCCCGCGCCGCTCTCGGTGAAATCCGTGAAGCGAATCACCAAGCTCATCTCGCGCGCCTGCAAACCCTCGCGCCGTAGTTGGCCGATCATCCGTGTGCTTTCGCTCAGCGCGAAAATCAGCGCCGCCTCATAATCCGGCTCGTCAAACGGCAGCGTGGTACTGCTGGAAATCGTCGTGCGATCCTTCACCTCCAGCAGCAGCGGCTCGTTCCAATGCCCGTTGGCGAACAACCAAAGTTGCTGGCCCCAAATGCCGAACTTTTGTTTCAACATCGTGGACGGCAGACGCGCCACATCGCCAAACGTCCGCGCGCCCAACACCGCCAACGAACGCTCGCGCCGCTTGCCCACACCTGCCAATTCACTTACGTGCCGATCGGCTAGAAATTCTTTTTCGCAATCCGGCGGCACTTCCACAAAACCCGGCTTGGCCGCGCTGGTCGCCAGCTTTGCCATCCACGTGCTGCGCCCGAGGCCCGCCGACACCGGCAACTGCAGCTCATCCTGAATTCGTGCGCGCAAGCCGTTCACATAATCCGCCGCCGTCACCGTGCGCCACACGTGTCGGTCCATCGTGGTTAGATCGAGAAAGCCTTCGTCGATGGACATCGGCACCAGAGTGGGCGAGTAGTCCTCCATGATTTCAAACATCGCCTTCGAGAGTCGACGATATTCATCATATTGCGGCCGCGCCAATACCCCGTGCGGGCACGCGCGCTTCGCCTCGAAACATGCCATGCCCGTATGAATCCCAAACCGTTTCGCCTGGCGATTTGCGGCGATGACAATCCCATCCCCACGTCGGCCGCCGCCCACCCACACCGGGCGGCCCGACAACGATGCATCCAGCGCCACCTCACAACTGGCAAAAAAGGTGTCGCCATCAACATGTAAAATTCGACTGGGCTGCCGCAAAATCATCGGGAATCCTCTCCACTCTCCGCGCAAAATCACGCGCTGTCAATGTGAGTGAAAAGGTGGGACAAAGAAGGTCCCTTCAGGAAATGACCAAGCCCAAAATCTCCAATAACCAAATTAGGATTTGGAGAATTTAACTTTGGGGTTGTTTGAGCCTAGTGCTCTTCCTCGACGAGGCAACCGTACTTGGCGAAGGCGTAAATGAAGCCGACGAGATAGGCAAAAAGCGGCACCATCGAGAGGAGCCCATCGCCCTTTACCATAATGAGAATGGTCACTCCCATCGCCACGGCCATGGCGAGGATAACTGCAAATGCCTTGAAAAATTGCATACGCGGCGGACTCTAGCCCAATGGGAGCGCGGTTCAAGCCTTATTAATAGCGCACCTGCACGCCCGGCAGCGCGGATTTGAGCTCCGCCACGCCGGTATCAGTCACCTTGGTGGGGTATAGAAAAATATGCCGCAGTGACTTCACGGCCGCAAGATGCTTGAGACCGGCATCGGTAATCTGTGTGTCAGCAAGGCTAATGATGCGCAATTGCGTGAGTGTCCGCAGATGCGCCAGCCCTTCATCGCCCACTCCCGTTTTGGCGAGATACAATTCGCGCAACTGCATGTGCTTTGCGATCGCCACCAAGTCTGCATTGGCAATGGCTTTGTTGGAAAGATCGAGATAGGTGATGCGTCCGCGATTGTCTTTTTTCACTCCCGCTTCGCCTGCTTGGGAAATCAACCATTCATCATCGCCGCCGCCAGTGTTGCCCGAGCCGCCCGTGGGCGTGTCGCAGCCGACAATCACACAAGCCATTGCCAAAACAAAAAATCTCATGGCGCGAAGCTACACCAGCCAAGGAGGCGGAGCAACCTTCGGTTGTTCCAAGAAAAAAAGCAGAACAAAAAGAAAAGAGGCGGGCACCAGAAGATGGCAACCCGCCCCTCGTTCGAGGCATGTCACAGACCATTGTATCCTCAACGAAATACTTATCTGACTTGTTGGCTGTACTAAGCCCTCGTTAATAATAGTAGAGCAAACCCCGTGCCAACCCGGGGCCGCGCAAAAACCAACGGGAAAACAATAAAAGTCAAACGCGCGTGAAAAAATGCGCGTGAAGTTTGCACATTCGGCGCAAAATTTATTCCACCACCAGCACCGGTTCACCCAACACTTCCATCCGCGGCTGCACGCCCAAGCCGGCCGCGGTGCTGGCGGCGAGGCGGCCGCCTTTGCGTTGCGGCGCGCCTTCGGCGATGCTCGTGGTGACGTAGCTGTTGAAGTCCGTGGAGCTGAAGAGCAACTCCGGCGGCGTGCTGTGCGCCAGCGCGGCGATGGCGGCGGTAACGATGTCGCCACCCCAGCTGTCCTCGATGGTCATCGCGATGCCAAGCTCCACGCAGAGATCGCGCGCTTGTTTTAATTTCGTGAGGCCGCCGAGTTTGCTGATTTTTAGGTTTACCCCATCCATCGCGCCATCGGCGTGGCCGCGTAGCAGCGGGGCGAGGCTGTCGATGTTTTCGTCGATAATAAATGGCAAATCCGTGCGGCGGCGGATGGCGAGATTTTCCTCATATGTGCGGCACGGCTGTTCAATGTACACATCCACCTCGCGCACGGCCCGCACCACACGCGCGGCTTCGTGCATCAACCAGCCAGTGTTGGCGTCGGCAACAAGCTTGTCGGCAGGTTCCAAAACCGCGCGCGCCTCATGGATTCGCTGAATATCCACATCGGGGTCGCCACCCACTTTGAGTTGAAACCGCCGGTAACCTTCCTCGCGATACGCGGCAATTTTGCGCGCCATGGCTTCGGGCGATTCCTGCGAGATGGCGCGGTACAAAACAAAGTCATCACCAAAACGACCTCCGAGCAATTCGCAAACGCTTTGCCCACTCGCCTGTCCGAGCAAATCCCAGCACGCCATATCCAGCGCGCTCTTCACGTAAGGATGGCCTTGCAATGCTTTGTCCATCAGCCGATTGACGGGGCCGAGCCGCATGGGGTTTTGGCCAATCAAATGCGGCCCCAACTCGCCAATACCCGCGCGCGCACCTTCGGCATACGCCGGCAAATAAAACGGTCCCAACGGGCACACCTCGCCGTGGCCGGTCAGGCCGGCGTCGGTTTCGAGGGCCACTACGGTACTGTCGAACATTGCCACGGATTTGCCGCCGGACCATTGGTAGATGCCTTCGTGCAGCGGGAGATCAACTTGATAAACTTGGATGCGCGTGATTTTCATTTCAACTTTTTCTTGAATGGCCAAAACGGGATAACCTTAAAAAGTCGATTGGCCAATCTGTTTTTCCATCGGTGGCGAGATCGGCCAGCACCTCGCCCATTACGCTGGCGAATTTGAAACCGTGCCCGCTGAAGCCGCACGCGAGCGTGACGCGATCGTGCACCGGATGTCGATCCACAATAAAATGCCCATCGGACGTGTTCGTGTAAAGGCAGGTACGCTGCTCAATCAACGGCCCGTCGCCCGCGGGCAGGTGGCGGGCAAACACCGCGCGAATTTCGTCCGCATCAGCGGGCAACGGCTCGCGCTGCGCCGCCGCTGCGGTGGTGAGCGCGCCGGGACAATGCAACGCCGCCTTGAGCCCCGGCCCGCCGCTGCCATCAGGCGTGTGCGGGAAGCCGTAATAAAATCCCGGCCCGTCGTGGTCGATGACCCACACGGGGAATTGGTCCGCGATAAAGGGGCGGAGGTCGGGCGGCTGCGTCCAGCCGAGCACTTGGCGCGTGACGGTGATCGGCAAATCACACAGCACCTCCGGCGTCCACGCGCCCGTGGTAAAAATTAAATGACTCGCCGCGTATTCGCCTTTTGACGTGCGCACGGTGACGCCTTGAGCGTTGGCGTGCCAATCGAGCACCGGCTCGTGGCTGCGCAAGTCCGCGCCGTGGCGTTGGGCACTTTCGATCATCGCCAACACAGCGGCTTCGGAAAGCACGTACCCCGCCTGCGTCTCGTGCAGTCCCACAAAATTCTCGGGCAAATTGAATTGCGGCCATTCCCGCTGCAACTCGGCGGCGGTGAAGCGCGTGTGCGCCAGCTCATGCGTTTGCGCGGAGGCCAGTGCGCCGGAAAATAATTCTCCTGTTTCCGGCCCCATGTATAATGCGCCGGTGAGATGCAGGAGTTGTTGACCGCACTCCTGGCCGAGCGTTTCCCAGCGCGCATACGCGCCGCGCAGCAGCGGCACGTAATCAGGATGCTCGGAATACGAAAGCCGAATGGCGCGTGTGCGCCCGGCGAAGGAGGCCATCGGATTGGGCAGCGCGCCCTGCTCGAGCCCCAGCACCGGCACGCCGCGCGCGGCCAGTTCGCGGCACGTCGCCGCGCCCATCGAACCCACGCCCGCCACAATAACCTCATACGCCATACGCGTAGCCTAGCGCGCGAGGCAGCCGCGTGGGAACAACATTCCCGGAAAGGGTTAGACATCATCTGAATTTTTATATAATTTATACGTCTTTATAAAATAAAGCGCGGCATGACGATGCATCGATGGACAATTCTGTTTGGCCTGCTGCTGGTGGCAATCGGCTTGGGGGGGTATTATTTCGCCGACGCCAAGCAGCCCATGGCACTGATTCCGGCGGTTCTGGGCATAGCGATGTTCGTTTGCGGCGTGGTGGCCGCGCAGGGCGCGATGCGGATGCTGGCCATCCACGTGGCGGCATTGATAGGCGTGATCGGTTTTGTGGGGCCGCTGGTCGCGCTCTTTGAGGACACTGCCAACACGGCGGCGGTTTTAGCCAAAGGCCTCACCTCGGCACTATGCCTCATGTTTGTGTTGATGTGCGTGAACTCGTTCCTCGAAGTCCGCCGCGCGCGCAAAGCGGGAAAGAACACGGATGAAAAGGAGGAATTGAACACAGATGAACAGGATTTAATATCCTGAAAATCTGTGTTCTAACTGGTTTCAATAAATTGACCCCATCCCTCCGGTGTTGTTCAATGGAGCTGCCCGCAAACACATCCTCGACCACCTCAATCGCGGCAAAAAGAAGCCCAAGAAGAAATAGGGCCGCAAAGATCTTGGCTTTCTATTTGAGTTGGTTTATTTGCTCGCAGTATATAAATTAAACCCACCCACGCGCCTGAGCAGCATGTTTCCAGACATCAAATTTAATGGTGAACTGCGCCCGTCTCAAACGGATGTGGTGAAGATTGCGCGCGCGCAGCTTGCGGCAGGCGAGCGCAAGCTGCACATTGTGGCGCCACCCGGATCGGGCAAGACGGTCACCGGGCTTTACCTATGGGCAGAGGTGATTCGGGTGCCGACGCTGGTGCTCTCGCCGAACTCGGCCATCCAGTCGCAATGGACGGCGCGGACGGATTTGTTCACTGCCGATGGCGAAAAAATTCCAACGCATTGGATCAGCACCGATCCGGAACAGCCGGCATTGCTGACTTCGCTGACGTATCAATCGGTGACCCTCCCATCGCGCGGCGATGACACGCTGGACACTGTCGCCATTTTTAATTGGGTAGATCATCTCATCGAGAAGGGCCAAGCAAGTGATCCGGCGGAGGCGCAGGTGTGGATCGAGAGCTTGCAATCCCAAAATCAGGATTACTACCAGAACCGCCTCAGTTTCTTTCGAAAAAAAGTGCGCGACGAGGTTTCGCTGGGGGGTGACACGATGAAGTTGCTGCACGCGTCCGCGCTGGCCACGCTCAAGCGCATGCGCGACAATGGGCTAGGGCTGGTGATTCTCGATGAATGCCACCACCTCATGAACCATTGGGGCCGGGTGTTGGCGGCAACCGATGAGTTTCTCGGCAACCCCATTGTGCTGGGGCTGACGGCCACGCCACCGGAGGACGCGCAGAAGGATACAGAGGATGCCAAGCGTTACCGCGCTTATTTCGGCCCGGTGGATTACGAGGTGCCGGTGCCGGCGGTGGTGAAGGATGGTTTTCTCGCGCCGTATCAGGATCTCGCCTATTTCGTGCGGCCACTGGGCAATGAGCTGAAGTACATCACGCAAACTTCCGAGGCGTTCGATCAGTTGGTGGAGGACTTGTGCAACCCTCCCTTGGGCGACGACGGCGAGCCGGTGCGTGAGAGTATGGTGGGCTTCACGCGCCGCGTTTTGGCCGAGCGCGACCTCATCATCATGAAGGCGAACACGTGGGATGAATTCGAGGAGCGCGCCTCGTCATTTGCCACGGCGGGGAGAATCTTGCTTGATGAACGTGGTGTTGCCCTTCCTGATGGAGTACCGGAATTGACGCTAGATCTCCTAGATAAAATTTACTGGGCCGATCCGCTGTCCCGGCTGTTACCCATACTCACATGGTACATCCGCCATGGCTTGCGGCGATCGAGCAACCGGGCGGATCAGATACTAGCCAAGCACGCGATTCATCGCCTGCGGCTGCTGGGCACGCAAATCACCGAGACCGGCACACAACAATGCGCCTCGCCGGTGTCGCGCATCCTGGCCTACTCGCGCGCCAAGGCCCGCGCCCTGATCCCCATCCTCCAGCGCGAACAATCCGTGTTGGGGGACGCCATTCGCGCGGTGGTGATATGTGATTACGAAAAGACCTCCGCTGTGAGCGCCGAGTTAACTGATGTGCTCGATGACGAAGCGGGCGGCGCCATTGCAGCCTTCAGGGAACTTTTAACCGACGAGGCCACCGACGCGCTTGATCCGGTGCTGATAACCGGCTCCACCGTGCTGGTGGATGACGATCTGCGGCCGAAGCTGGAGAGCGCCGCGGTGCAATGGCTTTCGGCCAACAAGTTTTCCGTGGACTTTGTATGGCACGAGCTCGAAGGCTTTCACATTTTGTCCGGCAAGGGTGGCGACTGGTGTCCGCGCGTGTACGTGGAGATGATCACCGAGCTGTTTCAACAGGGCATCACCCGCTGTCTCGTGGGCACACGCGGGTTGCTCGGAGAGGGCTGGGACGCCAACAAGCTCAACGTGCTAGTCGACCTCACCTGCGTGACTACCTCGATGACCATCAACCAATTGCGCGGGCGATCATTCCGGCTGGATCCGGACGTGCCCGAAAAGCTGGCCAACAACTGGGACGTCGTTTGCATCGCACCGGAGTTCAAGAAGGGCCTCGACGATTACCATCGGTTTCGCAAAAAGCACAAACATCTCTTCGGGGTGACCGACGACGGTTGTATTGAGAAAGGCGTAGGGCACGTGCACGCGGCGTTTACGGAAATAAAACCCGAGGGCGTGGAGGAAAACATGGTGGAGCTGAACCGCGACATGCTCGAGCGCGTGGACCAGCGACCGCACTTCCGCAGCCTGTGGAAAATCGGCGAGCCGTACCACCCCGAACCCATCCAAGCGGTAGAGAAAAAAGCCGGAGTTGGCATGGGGTTCAAGGCGCTTTCACTCCTCAGCCAGGAATGGACCGAGGGCACCCTCACCCAAGCCATTGGCCGCGCGGTGATTAGCGGCCTGTCCGAGGCGGAGTTGCTGGAATCCATGAGCTTGTCCGAGGCGGAAAAGAACATCCACGTTGCCGAACGCACCGGCGGCTACGTGCGCATTTTTCTCGAAAACGCCAACGAGGGCGACAGCCGCCTGTTCGCCCAAGCCATGGCCGATGTGTTCGGGCCCGTGAAAGACGCCCGCTATGTCATCCAGCGCCAAGAGGATTTTGAATACTCCGAGAGCCGCTTCAAAGGCACGTGGATGCTGGAGAAAACGCCCGAATTCCTTTCACGGTTCATCGAGAAGCGCACCCAAGTCACCAAGCGCCGGCGCGAAGTGGTGAAGGTGCACGCCGTGCCCAAGGTGCTCGCGCGTAACAAGAACCGCGCACTTCTCTTCCAGAAACACTGGAACACCCACGTCAGCCCCAGCAGTGTGTGGTTTTACACCCACCAAGGGACAAAAAGCATGCTTCAGGAAGCGGGCAAAAAAGGCTGGCTACCGGACGAAGCCGTCCACACCAAGGAAGTGTTCATGTAACTACGCCAACTGCACGGCGAGTTGCTGGTGCGCCGCGTGCCAGTGTTGGATGGCTTCACGCAACTCAGCGACAGCGGCCTCCATTTGGGTGCGTACTTCGGCGAGTTGTTCCTTGGTGAGATCGAGTTTTTTCTGGGCGGCTTTGCCGTAATCTCCTTTGGCCAATTCCCATGCCTCGGCGGCGGCGTGCAGTTTTTCGCCGGCTTCGGCAAAGAGCGCCTGGGCTTTTTCGCACACCGGCTGCGCCGCACTGGAAAGTTTCTGCTCCAGTATTTTGTTTTTCTGGCTGATCTCCGCGAGATCGATTTTTTCGTTGGGCACGCGGCGCAAACTCGATGCCATTCCGATTTTGGTCAGCATCCACGCGGACCATTTGGTGGGATCGAATTGCCACGGCTTCACACCGTTCCGGTAGTCGTGCTGAAATTCGTGATGGAAATTATGGTACCCCTCGCCAAAGGTGAAGATGGCCGTGATCCAGGAATCTTTGGCCGTGTGGCTGGAGGAATAGGGTTGTTTTCCAATGTAATGGCAAAGGCTGTTGATGAAAAATGTGCCGTGATGCATCGCCACCAAACGCGCGCAGCCGCCAATAAGAAATCCGGCCAACACGCCGATGGGGCCTTCGATGAGGCCGCCGACAAGCATCGGAAAACCAAACCCAATGAGCATGCCCAAATGAATCCACCAACGATGCTGCCACATTACCCATGGATCATTAACCAAATCCTTGACGTTTTCCATCGGCGGATCGGTTTTGGGCTTGAACATAATCCAGCCGATGTGCGCGTGCCAAAATCCTTTTTTGATATTGTACGGATCCTCCTCGTGATCAACGTGCTTGTGATGCCGCCGATGATCGGAGCACCAGTTGAGCGCAGAATCCTGCATCGCCGTAGCACCACCCAGCAACGCCGCCATCTTCACGGGCCAACGAACCTTAAACGAAAGATGCGCCAACAGCCG
>JAPKEI010000389.1 GCA_028872685.1 Verrucomicrobiota bacterium
CATAATATCTCAATGCGTAGCCGCGCCATCGGGCGCGGGTTGCGCCTCAACGAATACGGCTTGTTCAAAAGCAAAGAGGAGACACGCGACCCCAAGCTGCGGCTAGATTGCAAAACCGAGGAGGAAATTTTTCAAGCACTGGACCTCGCCTACGTGCCGCCGGAACTGCGCGAAGATCGCGGGGAATTTGAGGCCGCTGAGAAAAATGAAATCCCGCGCCTCATTGAATGGACCGATCTCAAAGGCTCGCTGCACAATCACAGCAACTGGAGCGACGGCCACGAGAGCCTTGCAGAAATCGCCGAACACATGAGCGGCCTCGGCTGCGCCTACTGGGCCATCACCGACCACTCGAAGGCGTCCTTCCAAGCCAACGGCCTCGACGCCGCGCGCGTCAAGAAACAACTCAAGGCCATCGCCGAGGTGAACCGAAATCTGAAAGACGCCGGCGACGACTTCCGCTTGCTCACCGGCATCGAGGTGGATGTCTTAAAAAATGGCCTCGACCTCGAGGACGATTTGCTCGCCCAACTCGAAGTAGTCGTCGCCAGCATGCACGTGGCCGGCAGCGACGAAGCTGACAACACTAAACGCCTGATCACCGCCGCCGAGAACCCCAACGTCCACATGATCGGCCATCTCAGCGGCCGCTTGCTGCTCGGCCGCGCGCCGCAGAAGCTCAACCAACAAGCCGTCATCGACGCCTGCGCGGCCACCGGCACGTGGATTGAACTCAATGCCAACCCTCACCGCCTCGACCTCGACTGGCGTCACTGGCAATACGCCAAAAGCAAAGGCGTAAAATGCGTCATCAACAGCGACGCCCATCGCAACGAGCACGCGGGTTTCTTAAGAATCGGCACCGGCATCGCCCGCAAAGGCTGGCTCACCAAAGGTGACGTTATGAACACGCTGCCCTTGGCGAAATTGCGGAAAGAGTTAGGAAAGAAAAGAAACTAACGCCGCCTTCTTCCGCCGAAGCCGAAGTGTTGACCTTTGCCGATGCGGGCGGTTTTCATTTTGCGATCGCGCACGCTTACGCCTTTGAACCGTTTTTCATCGAGGATGGTCGTGTACGTGTATTTGAAATCATCCAGCTTGGTGCGCTCGATGGGGCGGCCAATGAATCGCTCGACGGCGTCCACATGTTGCACGTCTTCGGCGACCATTAGGGTGAAGGCATCGCCGGTGGATTCCGCACGGCCGGTGCGGCCGATGCGATGCACGTAGTCTTCAGGATGCTGCGGCACATCGTAGTTGATGACGTGGCTGACGTTGGTGACGTCGAGCCCGCGACTGGCGATGTCCGTGGCGACGAGCACTTCGTATTTGCCATCGCGAAAACCGCGCAGTGATTTCTCGCGGTCGCTTTGCGTACGGTTGCTGTGAAGAATAGCGACGGCGTGATTTTGGCGCTTGAGCTCCGCGCCGATGCGGTCAGCACCATATTTGGTTCGGCAAAATACAATGACCGAATCGTAATCCACGCGCTTGAGTAATTCAAAGAGCAGTTCGTTCTTTTGCTTTTCAGCAACAGGATAGATGACGTGCCTAATCGTATCGGCGGGCGACCGTCGCATCCCGATCTCGATGGTCTCGGGTTCTTTCATTGCCCATGAGATCAGCGTCTCGATGGCAGGCGGAATGGTGGCGCTGAAGAGCGCGGTGACGCGATCCTTGGGGCATTTGTCGAGGATGCGCCGCACGTCGGGCAGGAAGCCCATATCGAGCATCCGATCGGCTTCATCGAGCACCACGTGGGAAATATTGCCGAGCTTGGCGTTGCCTTGCTGCATCAGATCGAGCAAGCGGCCGGGTGTGGCGACGATGATGTCGACTCCAGCTTTGAGGGCATCGACTTGTTTGCCGTAGCCCACGCCACCATAAATCACCGCCACAGTGTGGCCAGTGAAACGCGCGTAATCGCGCACGGCAGTTTCCACTTGCGAAGCCAGTTCGCGCGTGGGCTCAAGAATGAGCACGCTGGTTTTTCCGGAGTCTTTGCTGAGCTTGGAAATGATGGGCAACACGAAGGCCGCCGTTTTGCCGGTGCCGGTTTGGGCACTGCCGATCACGTCGGTGCCCTCAAGTAACAGCGGGATGGCGCGCAACTGGATGGGCGAGGGGTCGGTCCAGCCCATGGCTTTGACTCCGTCGAGGACTGATTTGGAAAGGCCGAGTTTGTTAAATGGCATAAAAGGGCGATACTAAAGCAGAGGCGCGCGAATGGTGCAAACTATTTCGTGATTGAGCCGCGCGACATTTTTCCCTATGGTAGTCGCACGGAACGTAGCACAGCCTGGTAGTGCGCCTGCTTTGGGAGCAGGAAGTCGGAGGTTCGAATCCTCTCGTTCCGACCAATTTC
>JAPKEI010000390.1 GCA_028872685.1 Verrucomicrobiota bacterium
GGAGCCGCTTCAGCAAGGTACAAGAATCGCGGGGAGGTCAGTATCGCCCGAACCCCATAACGGGCCGCCGCCCAGAAATCCTTGTTCTCCTCCAAGTACCGCTCGGCAAGATCAAGGTAAGGCTTGATCTCTGCAACGGTTACGGGCCGCCGAAAGGCAGTGTTGGCAAGCCGGGTCAGGCAGTTGCGCAAATATCCCGCGTTGGGCACCACGGGCGAGTCTGAAAAGAACCGGTCAAAACCTGGCAAGGGCCACTCTTCATAAAAAGGACCCTCAATGCCGAGCGTGTGAATGTGGAGTTCAGGCCCTGAACCCACGTACATCTCAGGTGGGTTACGCATGGGATAGAGCGCATCCTTGTTATACTTGGGCAAAACCTTGCGCAGGATACGCTTGAAGGATCCATTGGGTCCATTGGCCCAATGCACGTGAAAGGTGAATCCTTTCTCGAGCCAAACCCGATGTTCAATTTCAACCACCTTATCATCGGGAATTTCGTATTCGCCAATGATCCGATGGGCGGTTGCTCCCAGTGCGCGGGAATCAATGGAAATTGAAAGCCGCATCGGCTCATTGGAATTGTACCGCAAATCCGAATCCTTATAGCGGGATTTTCTCCGAATAGCCTGAGCAGAAAAACGGATGACATACTCGCCATCGGCCGGCACTCCACGTTTCTTATCGAGCAGAGGCAATCCCAGCGGCTGACGGAACTTGATAAATAAACGCGCCGCCTCGCGACGCGCCACCTTGTCTATTCCCACCCCATTAAGAATAACCCGGTTAACATCCGGCTTCGCTTCGCCTCCTATGCTATAGCGAATCATCTCGGGCCGGGGCCCGGGGCGAATTGCCTTGTCGGCCACTTTACGAGCCGCTTCCAAATAATTCTGAAGCAGATGATCCGAGGCAACCAAGCCTTCTCCCACGTTGTCAAAACCATCCAAAGGATCATCCGGCGGGAATGTGGTAGTGGGATCAAAGTCGACCATCTTCAGCATGAACAGGTCCCGGACCGTATTTAGATACTCCACCCGGTTTAACCTGCGCAGCACCACCTTGCCCGTATTTTGACGGGCCGCCACGCGTGCTTGGGATAAAGATTTTGTCAGGTGTTCCACCACCCGCCTCACTTCGGCCGGTGCTGGCTGCTTCTTTCCTTCCGGCGGCATCTCGGCAAGGTTGAGCTGATCCAGGATTTCCTGAAACGTTTCTGCCTCTTTGAGCTGGGTGAAATCACCGGTAAGCTTGTCAAAGCGCCGATCACCTTTTTGTTTTTCCGAACCGTGACACTGGGTGCAATAGGTCTTGAGAAAAGGCCTGAGCAAGTCGGGCTGATCGGCTGCCTTCACGCAGATCGCCAGCAGGCACAAGACATAGACAAACCGTAACGTCATCAGCTCAGCAAGTGATTGAGGTTTCCGGTGCTCGTGGAAAAGCGGTCAGTTTCCACTCCGAGCTGCTGTAGAATCGAAACATAAAGATCGCACAAAGGACGACCATCCCGGCCATGCCGTTCAAAACGGTGATGCTGACCACTCTTAAACCCGCCGCCAGCCAACATGATGGGCAGGTTGCGACTGGAGTGGGAACTGGCATTACCCATCCCGCTACCAAACATCACCACCGTAGATTCAAGGAGCGATCGACCTTCAGCATCCTTGGCATTCTTAAGACGATCTAAGAACCGCGAGAACTGCTGTGCATAATACAGCTCAATGATGGTTAGTTGCCTAAGCAGGTCCGGGCGCTTTCCATGATGACTCAGGGAGTGATACCCCAAGGTAATCCCATCGAAGGGGAATAAACGGTTTCCGCCCGGATGACCAAAGGTAATGATATTGGTCAGGTTGGCCTGCAAAGCCAAAATCATCAGATCATACATCACCGACGTGTTGTAGGGGTAAGCCAAATCCACCACCATCTCATCATCCCCCTTGATGACTTTATCGCTGGCCTTGGGTTTGGGCACATCAATCCAATTCTCTCTCCGCTGCAATTTACGTTCTACTTCGCGAATGGCCGTAAGGTATTCGTCCAGCTTGGACTGGTCGGTTTTTGAAAGGCGCGGGTTAAGGCGGCGGGTGTCTTCCCTCACTACATCCAGGATACTGGCATCCTCACGAAGATGCTCCCGGGTTTGGGCCTTGATCTTCGGATTATCATCTAGAAACAACCGGGCAAAAATTTGTGTGGGGTTACCCGTACTGGGCAGAGTCACTCCCGCTCGCGACCAGGAAATACCTCCAGAGCCCATCCTTAACGTGGGGAAGCGCGTTTGCTGCCCAATCTTCTCTGCAAGAAATTGGTCCAGAGACAATAGTCGTTGAGGATTGTCCTTGGTATCCTTGAGCTCCATCCC
>JAPKEI010000059.1 GCA_028872685.1 Verrucomicrobiota bacterium
CGCACCGCCTGCGGCTTCCAACACTTTCACCGCCGACACATTCAACGAATTAGCCAGCGCTAACCGCAACCGCATTGGCCCGTAAAATTGCCGGTTAAAATTTTGCGGACTAAACACGCCCGTGCTCGTGGCAAAATCCGTGGGCACATCGGCGATTACTGTCGCGGGTGTCATTCCCGCCTCCAACGCCAGCAAATAAGTAAACGGCTTGAATGTGGATCCCGCGCTGCGCGCCGCCCACGCGCCGTTCACTTGACCCGATTCTTCCTCAAAATAATTGCGCGACCCCACCAACGCCAACACATTGCCCGTTGCATTTTCGATTACCACCACCGCGCCATTGGAAACATTACGCTTGGTTAAGCGATCCAACCGGTCGATCAGCGCGCGATGAACAAAGCGGTTGAGTGGCAAATCCAAAGTGGTGCGCACATCTGTTTTCACTTCGCGTTGTTGGCGCACCAAATCCACAAAATGTGCCGCCGCAAACGCGCGGCCTTCGCGGTGCAATGCGATCGGTTCCGCACAAGCGCGGCGATGGGCTGCGGCGCCCAGCCAACCGAGCCGCTGCATTCGCCCGAGAATGATGAGTTGGCGCCGCTTAGCGCGCTCGAAGTGGCGATGCGGATTCAACCGCGAAGGCCCGTTGGGCAAGGCCGCCAAAAACGCCGCCTCGGCGGGCGACACATCGGCCAGTGGTTTATTAAAATAAAACCAAGCCGCCGTGCCCGCGCCGCGACAGAGATTGCCATAATCGATGCGATTCAGATATGCCGCGAGAATTTGCTCCTTGCTCCAAGTTCGCTCGAGCTTGAGTGCCTGAAGGTTTTCGAGGATTTTCGTACGTACCGTACGCGGGCGCGGCTCGGCATTTTTAATGAGTTGTTGCGTGATGGTCGATGCGCCGGACATCACTCGCCGATGCACTGCAATTTCCTTCATCGCACGCGCCGTGCTGAACCAATCCACACCCGAGTGCCCCCAAAAACGCTTGTCCTCCGCCGCCAGCGTAGCACGCAAAAAAACCGGAGCGCATTCCTTCAGCACAACCGGCTGAAAAAACCTCTCATCCGAAGTGAGCAACAACCGTAAGGGTTCCCCATTACGATCTGTGGCTTGGGGACTGAACACTGGCGACACGCCCATCCCCTTCGGTAACGGCATTAACGTCACCACAGCTTGCAATCCCAACCACGCCGCAACCCCAACAAAACCAAAACGCAACGCCCATCGCCGCCACGTCTTGCGTGCGAACCAATCGCGGAGCTTGCGCAGGCGTTTACTCATTCAAAGGCAGTGTCATGATGGGTTGACTTGCGGTGAGGCCGACGATGTCGGGATCGTACATCGCCTCCACTTTAGCCGCGGGTGCGGTAGCCGTTCCGGCAGCGCGCACGCGGGCGAGGTATTGAAACTGATGCATTCCGCGCGGAAGATTATTGGCATAAAACACCGCACGATCTTTGCGCAATACTTGATGACTCACGTGCCAATTATTCCTTGCCGTCACCCGTGTACTTTGTGTTTTAAGACGCGTATTCATTGGCTCCAAGTTGGCGGGCAAACCATCTTCAATAGCAAAATAATGCGCGGGCGCGGGGACATCCACCCGCAACGTAACCCGCACCAGATCGCCCACGCGCAATGGTGAGTTAATATCTTTCGTGCCGTCATCTTTCAATCGCGTGAAAGTGCGATGGATGGAGAGGCCTTGTTTCACTGGCTTGGTTTGTTGTTGCGCGGGATACATCGCCGCCTTCACCTGCACAAACAGAGCACGCTCGCCGGGATTACGCAGAAGCATCGGCTTTTCATTCGGGCCGGGCTCGTTTGCAAACGTGAATACTACGCGACGTTGCTTCGCGTTGAGTTTGAAAGCGCGCGCCTGAGTTCCCCACAAAATCGTCGCGTTTGCCGGACCTTCTTCTGCGGCTTGATGACTGGCGAAAGTAGCCATCGCATAAACCACCCAAGCATTGCCAAATGTGGTTCCCCAATGGCCCGCACGCGCACTGGCAACAATTTTTCCGGCGAGCTCCGCGGCGGCCGGCGATTCTGCATCGTGCTGACAAACGGCCAGCAGCCGCATTGCAAGCAATTGGCTTGAGTTGCCAAAATAACTAAAGCCGCGTTGTTTGGATTTCGCGCGCTTCAGTAAATCGCGAACCATCTCCTTTGGCCCGTTCACTTTAGCAACGGCCATGGCCAACAGCGCGCGTCCGCTGCTGGACAATTGATCGCGTTGCTTAAACATCCGTTCGTGATAAGCCGGTTGCGCCTCGCCAAGCAGCGCGAGCGTGTACAGCGCGAGACAATATTCGCCATCGCGTTTCTCAACCAATGGCCCTTTCACTTTTTTTGCGAGATACTTCGCCAACGATTTCAGTTGGTCGTCCGGCACGTCATGGCCCCTCTCTTCCGCGATAGCCAGCACCATTCCGCCATAGGCACTGGCAAAAAGAGTGGCACGACTGCCTGGCCAATAGCCTAACCCGCCGGAATAATCCTGCATGCTCATCAGGCGATTAATGCTTCGCTCGATGATCTCCTGCGCCTTCGGCGAGTCGGATTTAAAGCGGGGAAATACATCCTCAAATTCATCCAGCAACAGCCACGGCAACAAACGCGAACTGGTTTGCTCCACACAACCATGCGGATACAACAATAAATAATCCGCGGCCGCATCCAATTCCGCCATCGGCGAGGTGCTGACGCTGATGGTGTATTCGCCTTGGGCCTGGCGCAGCGCAGGGTCGATGTGTTTCAACAAATCGCTTTCGACACCTGAGATGCGGGAAAAATGAATTGCACGACGCAAAGGTGCAACGTGGCGAATGTCAATAAACGACTCGCGTGCATCGGCGAGCTTAGGTTGCGCGGGGCAACGAACGCGCCACACCGTGCGGGCTTGTCCGACGTCAGCGAAGCGCAACGGGAAGTTCACCGCCACCGTGCCTTGGGCAGGAATGGTGATGCGGCGTTCGAGCTTGCCGTTGGCGGTGATAGCGTCGTCCAGTTCGAGTTTCACATCGGCTTCGATGGCTTGGCCGGTTTGGTTGTAGACCATCGCCTTCGCAATGAGTTGATCGCCCACGCGGCCGAAGCGCGGCAGTGCGGATTCCACCATCAAGGGCTGGTGAATTCGGAAACCGGTTTCCGTTGTGCCAAAGCGATCGCCCGAATGCGCGACGGCAAAGAGGCGATAGCGAGTGAGACTGTCGGGCGCGGTGAAGCTCACCCGAACGCGGCCTTCAGCATCCGTGCGTAGCGTGGCATTCCAAAATGCGACCGCGAGAAACTTGCGGCGCAGTTTACCAGTGTCGCCGCCGCCGCCAATGAGGTGACCTTTATTCCCAAACGCAACGCGATTAGGATCCTCCGTGCGCATAAAGGCGAAGGAGGTTGAAGTATCCACCGACAGTTTTCGGGACGCGTAAAAGAAAGAATGCAAGTCGGGCGCTTCATAGCCGGTGAGGTCGAGAATGCCCTCGTCCACGGCGTACAGTGTGACCTCCGTGCCGGGGACAGCCGCTCCGGCGTGGTCATTGACGCTCAACAAAACCTCCACTTCCTCGCCGGGTTGATAATCGGACTGCGCCAAATCAGCCTTTACGTGCAGTCGCGAACTGGGCCGTTCCACTTTCAATTCGCAATAACCAATGCGATATTCTGCGGTCTTGATTTTGCGCGAGCTATCCGCCGAACCGCGCAGCAGCATCACCGACACAAACACATTGGGCGCGTCGCCTTCCAGCAATGGCACCTCAATGGCAGGCGCGTTCCCATTGACGTTTACTGAAAAACTACGCAGCACTTTTTCGCGTTCCACCGTAACCATCACGCGTCCACTGAAAGGTGCTTTCAGCAGAATTGTAGCCATGCCGCCGGTTTGATACACGGCGCGGTCCGGCACCATTTCCATTTGGAATTCGTTGCGATAATCCCATGCCAATGGTTTTTCGCCGCGCACATAAAATGTGGTTGTATTTTGAATGAGCCGACCCTTGGCATCCGCCCCGCGCAATTCGAGTTCATACTCGCCCGCTTCAGGAGGCAATAGCGTGGAGGCAATCGGGTCCGCATCGCGGGCGATTGTTTTTAAATCTGTTTCGCAGATGCGGATGACTTTGCGTTTATTTTCATAACGCACCACGCCGCCCGCGCCTTTCATTTTCACGCTGTGCCATTCGATTTTGTTGAGCGTGGCCGAGAAGGATTGGCCGACCGGCGCTGCGCCGCCGTCGGATTTTACCGCCACCACCTGCAAAGGAATGGGTTGCTTGGCCCAACGCACACGCGGCAAATCGCGCAGCGCGAGATAATAATCCGATGAGTGCCGGATGACCGCCGTGCTTCCCGAAATGGATTGCCCGTTGGCATCGGTGATGCGCACGGAAAAGCTACCTTCCAAGGGCAATGGCAAGATGAGGTCATCCGCCACTTCTGGCCGGATGACCAACCGCCCCTCCGGAGACAGCGTGCCTTCGCCGGAGCATTCCGTGTTACGTTCGTCATTAGATTCGCCGAACTCAAACTTACTCCATCCCGCTGGCGAAAACACTGTGCGTCTGTCGGTAAACGACCAAAACGCCTTTGCTCCCGCGAGCGGTTTGCCGAAGTAAAAACCAGCATTCATTGGAATCTCAATCGCTTCGCCCGGAGCAAACTGGCGACGGCCCGGGAAACGCAGTTTGAAAGTTGCCGGCTCGTACTCGTACACGTCAATGTAATGATCCTGACCTCCCACCGAAATGGTTGCGCTGCCGCTCACGCCTTTGGCGAGTTGGATGGTTACATCAAAGGAGCCGTGCTCGCTCACGGCGACGTCTTTGCTGAAAAATTTGTGGCCGCGAGAATCGCGCGCGTGGATGGTCAATATTTCACCGACGGGCATTTTCATCTTGCCATCGGCCCAATCGCGCACGTGCCCTTTCAGGCGCACAACATCGCCCGGCTGATAAATGAGGCGATCAGTAAACAAATGCGTTTTGCGCGTTTCAGAGTTACCCCAACCGTAGTCCACATCAAACGGCCAAAGCGGAATTTCCGCAAAATAAAGATCCATCTGAATCGTGTGATGATCTTTCCCGTGCGAGACAGAAAGCCAACGCGTGTCACGACCGTTTCGTTTTGAAGGCAAAACCGCGTGCCCTTCCGCATCGGTGCGACCGGTGACGCGCGGAAGGTTGTCTGCACCAAGAATCTGCACCATCGCTACGGACAAAGGCTTGGCCGTGCGCAGGGAAAACGCCTGAACGAAAACCTCCCCGCCCGCCTCTTTCCACGCAAGCCCAATATCAGTCAGCTGGACAACCACTTGCGCGCTGCTCGCCGAACCATCGCGGCCCACGCATTCGATGGATACAAACAACGGCCCGGACTGGTCATTGCCCAACAACTCCTCCCACGTGAATTCCTTTTTCACCGCTTCATCCACCCCCGTCTTGGGCTTGAATACGCGATCGCATACTTGCGTGCCGGGGATGAGATCGAAGCTCAACGCCTGACCCTTTCGCCAGCCCCAGTGGCCGGACCACTTAAATCCTCCATCCGCCAAGTACTCACGTTTGTAAACCTCCAGCACGGTCGTTAACTTTTCCGGGGCAATTCGTTTCACACGGAGGCGAATGGCGCGGTTGTTGACGGAAACAAAACTGAACTGGCGATTGCCATCCGCTGCCTGTGAAAAATAAGTACCCGGCAAATACACGCGGCTGGGCAATGGTCTGAAAATAATTTCCTTACGGCTTTCCTTGGCCAGCGTGAGGCCCATTTTGCTGGGCAATCCGGATTTCAATCGCACGCGATATTTTTGGTTTAATTCGAAATCGCCCTTGAGGGCAATCCAACTGCCCGAAATATCCGCAGTGAATTCAATGTCAGTTCGCTGAAAGCGCGGGGGCTTGTTGGGGCCGATCTCCACGGACTGTTCCACCACTAACCATTTGCCGAGCTGTTGTTCAGTGAATTCCGGCGATAGTGAGTGGCTTAAACGAATTTGAATGGAGCGACCGCGATTGAGGCGGTTTTCGGCGAATGTATTTTCAACCTCCATCGGCTCGCGCGCGCCGAGTTGGAACGCGAAATTTTTAGATAACCGATTGCCATCACTGGATGGCAAACCTTTTTTCAATAGCAACTGCCATTCCGTACCTGGGCTCAAAACGCGCTTGGGGCGAATCACCACGCGCGTGGGATGGCCCGTCACATTGGCTTCTTCATCAGCCATGCGCATTGACCACGGTTCGTTGGGCGCCTCGAGCCATCTATGATTGTCATCCGTCATTGGCTCGATGGCAGCGGGAATTGATTCGCCATTTTCAGCGCGAAACTCGAAAAAATTCACCACCTTAGCGGCATCCATCGCCACGTTGAACGCCATCGCCGCGCTGAAGGGCCGGTCACTGTTTATCGATTCCAGCCGCTTCGCCTCCACTTGCATTGGCGGCGTATGATATTGGCGACGAAATTGGAGGCCGGTTTGTTTGGCGATTACCTCCCTCAAGCTCACGGTAATCCGCGCATCCAACGCAAACCCGCTGTCGGGCGTGAATGCGCCGGAACGGGTGCTGTCCCAAATAAATTCACCTTTCAATGGTGGTTCAAAAACCAACGGGTTCATTTGCCCGACTTGGCCTACTTGTTCCGGTTTGATGATCGAATTATCAAACTGCACACGAAAAGTCGTGCGCGCAGGCAACTCCGGATCGGCTGGAATGAGCTTCACGCCCTCCACTTCCTCGAACTCTTCAGCGAACACTGGAACGGGATCTTCACCCGGCAATATGGGCGGCTCTTGCAACACCGCATACGCACCTAAGCCGATGGCCGAAATAACTGCCGCGCCCAAAAACACTTTTATTGAATCCTGCCCGAAACGGGTCTTCCACTTATCCCAATCCATTTTCTTCCTCCTATTGTTAACACACAGAAATGCCGGAACGCCCGACCACCATTAATAAGTACTGCCATTGTAGCCCCAATCTAACAACTAATCGCCGGAATCATACTTGCCCTGCAAAGGCATCTCCGCAGCGGGGGGCGTGGAGGTAATGGTTTGTTCGGTCGGTTGGCGAGTACCCAGATAAATCAACAGCGCGTCGGAAAGCACCAACAATGCCGCCAGTCCGGCCGCGAGGGCAATGAGGCGGCGTTCGCGCCAGTTGAAAGGTCCCGAGAAAGCGGAGCGCGCATTCAGTCGGCGCAGGGCATTAGCGAAGTCGCCAGCGCTTTCAAATCGCTCGCCATCATCAGAAGTGCAGGCGCGGAGCAGCAGGGGGTTGAGCTGCATAAGCTTTTCGCGTCCGGATAACCCGCGGGCGGAGGCCGGCAAATCTGGAAATGCATTGCGGTCTTTGCCGGTGCTAATTTCGTATAAAACTTTACCAAGGGCGTACACGTCGGCAGCGCGACCGCCCGTGCCTTCGCTCGGCAGAAAGCCCAGCGTGCCGGTGGAAAACGAAGACATCCCCGAGCCCGCTACCAGGCCGATGTCGGCAAGCTTGGGTTGGCCGTTCACGAAAACGATGTTGGAGGGCTTAATGTCGCGATGCACCAAATCTTCTTGGTGAAGATAATCGAGGGCGTCGGCGAGTTGTGCGCCGAGGTCAATGCATTCTTCGGCGGGTAAGGGACCGCGCGCGTTCATCTCGGATTGCAATGTGCGCGGCGTGTAATCAGCGGTCTGAATTCGCTGGCCGACTATTTGATCGTCAGCCAGTTCCATCACATAATAAAAATAGCCTTCGTCTTCATTACGCCCGACGTGCAGCACATCGATGAGCCCATCGTGCCCGCGCGAGAGGGCCTCGTAATGGCGGATGCCGTTGAACTCGCGTTGGTACGGGCGGGAATCCTCGAAGAGCGAGCGCTGCACAATCTTCACCGCTCGCCATGTGCCGAGTACATTGCGGGCGAGCCAAACCTGCCCATAACTTCCGCGGGCGATTTCGATCACTAACTCGTAGTCCGGAATGTTGAAACTTGTCCCCATCAGGGATTTGCCTCAAATGGCCCTAGCCGCGTTTATTCACGCGTAGTTCACCAGTGGCCAATGATGGCTTTTTCCTCACCTCCTTGGCAAAATACTACTCCCACCCGATTTGTTCACAAAGGGAAGGTTATTCACAAAGGGGCAAAGTTTTTGAAAGAAAATTGTGGATAGTTGTTAGATTCGCATTTGCGGAGCGGTACCTTATGAGAGATGGGGGCATCACATGAGACAACTGAAACTTACCTTGGACGGGCCGGGCACCCGAACCACACACGTGGTGTACCGGCGTTATCAACCGCAGGCAGATTGGTGGTTCCGGCAGATTCGCGAGAATCTCAATGCCGAACCGCAACCGGCAAGCATACCCGAACCCGCGCCCGCGCAGGAAACCTTTCGCTGGCGTTGAATAGAAGATTTCAAAGCAAGGCTACACTCGCATGAAAACACGCGCAGACACGGTTGGGTTAAAACACGACTGCCGACCTCCTGGCACCTCCTCTCTCTATCCACAGCCAGGATCCACCCGGCCGCCTGTCCCCTCGGGCGGCCGACCCCTTGGCGACACCCGCCCCGGCACATCCCCAGTGCCGGGCGGGCGTTAGCCAATTTGTGAATCAATCGGCGTTGTGCGCCATGCTAACTTATGATGCAATCCGCACCTATGAAGGCTGACCCGCCATTGCTCGAAACCCGCAGCAGCCTCATCAACCGACTCAAAGCCACCATCAACGGCGAGAGCTGGGAGGTGTTCTTCAATACGTACTGGGAGCTCATCTACAGCGTGGCCCGCCGAAAGGGACTTTCTGAAGCCGACTCGCAAGACATCGTGCAAGAAACCATCCTCAAGGTTCACAAGAGCCTCGACCGGTTTCAATACAACCGCGAACGTGGCAGCTTCAAGGGATGGCTTCGCACCATCACCCGCTCGCGCTTGGTTGAGCATTACAAAAAAAAACAACGTCAACCGCCAACCCAACAACCGCGCGAAGACGAAGACGACCCACTCGCCAACCTCGCCGACCCACAAGGGCCGGAGCTGGATCGCATCTGGAGCGAAGAATGGTCGCGCAGCCTGATTCAGCGCTCCCTCGCTTTCCTCAAGCAACAGGTAAGCCTCAAACAATATCAGATTTTCAAGTGCCACTGCATCGACGAATGGACCGTGAAAGAAGTGTGCGATGCGCTCAACGTCAATGCCGCGCAAGTGTATATGGCCAAACAACGCGTCGGTAAAATTTTCGCCGCCAAGCTGGAACGATTAAAACAAGAAGAAGAGTAAATCCTCCCCACTTGCCGCAACCCTAGAATCAAAAAAAAATAGGGGCAAAAGGAATTTGGTACGCCCTGAGGGAATCGAACCCCCAACCTCCTGATCCGTAATCAGGTGCTCTATCCAATTGAGCTAAGGGCGCAGCCGGAGAGCTAGAATTACCCTCAAAGGATAGCCTCGGCAAGGCAATTTTTAATGGACAGGTTAGTTGTTTAAAAACTTTCGTTGCTTCAGCCAGTACACCAGATCATTGGTCCATGGGTGCAACTTACCTTCGGCACGATTACCGCCCAGCCCCAGCCCGTGCCGACCGGCTTCGTACACGTGTAAGTCCACCCGGACGCCCTGCCGCTTCAATGCGCTGGCGAAAAGCAAACTGTTTTCCACCGGCACGGCTTTATCTTCCCACGTGTGCCAGATGAAACACGGTGGAGAATCTCGCCGCACTTGCAATTCATTGGAAAGCAGTTTCACCAATGCCGGGGAAGGATTGGTGCCGAGCAAATTACGCTTAGAACCCTGATGTGTGAATTTGCCGAGACTAATGACGGGGTAACACAGGATCGCCGCATCCGGACGTGAGCTAACGCGATCGATGAGATCTTCCGCATCCATATCGCCCGCATCAAAATGAGCCACAATGGTGGAAGTTAAATGGCCACCCGCAGAAGAGCCCATCACACCAATTCGTTGCGGATCAATTTCCCAATCTTTCGCACGATAGCGCACAGTGCGAATGGCACGGGAAACATCCTGCAACATCACCGGATGTCGATAGCCCGCCGAACCAAGGCGGTATTTCAAAACGAAACAATGAATGCCTTTCGTCGTCAGCCAATCCGAGTAGCCTTTGCCTTCGTGCGGAGCCAATCCGCCATAGCCGCCACCGGGGCAAATTACAATCGCCGCACCCGTGGGCTTGGCTGCCCAGAAAGGTGTGAGCGTGGGAATGTCTCGCGGTGCGTCGCCCTTTTGTCCGGGAGCTTTACCGGGCCACAGTGGGAATTCCTTTTGTGGAAGATTTGCCGCGAACACATTCACGGCCAAAAAAACGGGGAGCAAACGAATCAATTGCATGCCCGAAGGCTACCACGCCTCGCGCAGGAAGCGTAGGAAATTACCGTGCATCACACCGGCAATGTCATCTTCTGAATACCCGCGGCCGGAGAGCAATGCCGGCAGCCGTTGGAGATCGGCAATGGTATCGAGATCGCCCGGGCTTTGCTCACGGCCATAACCACCATCGAGATCGGTGCCAATGCCGATGTGGCGTGCGTTGCCCGCGAGTTGGCAGATGTGATCCATATGATCAATAACGTGCTCCAGCTTCAGACCAGAAGATTCAGGCGTGGTCTCACCGCGTTGCCAATTTGGCACCATCATCCATGCGTCCAAGGCACCGCCAATCACCGCTCCGCGCTCAATCAATCGCAGGATTTGTTCATCGGAAAACTGTCGATCATTCGGCACCAACGCGCGGCAATTATTGTGGCTCGCCCAAATGGGCCCACCAAACACATCCAATGCCTCCGCAAAACTCTCATCACACAAATGCGTGGCATCGAGGATCAACTTGAGCCGCTCCATTTCCGCGAGCAACTCCCGGCCTCGCGGACCCAGGCCGCCGGTACTCGCCGTACCCTGCGCGTAGGTGCCCGGACCGTAATGCGAAAGGCCTAGCGCGCGCAGCCCTTGCGCGTGAGATTTCTCCAACCATGCGGGCGTGATGATGGAGTCCGCGCCTTCGAGTGAAAGAATGTAGCCGATCGGCGCATCGTCCGGAGGATTGGTTTCCCAAAGCTCGACGTGGCAGCTGAGTTCAGTGGCATTGGTAATTTGGACCATCTCGCCTTGTGCCTCCATCGCGCGATACCATGCGAGCTGTCCCTGGGTTTGCGCCCACGCCTGCTCCGGTGAGTGCCAGCCGGATAGCCGATTGCCCTGTTTCACATAGCGCGCAATCTGCGTGGCCACACACAACCCCACACGTCCGCGCCGCATTTCGGGCAACGACACGGTCCCCTGCCCGCGATCTGTTTTGTCGGCCATCCCGACCTCACGTTCGCGCAAAACAGAAACGGGTTGCGTGAAATCGCGATTCCACTCCATGGCGTTCATGGCGAGATCAAGGTGGGCATCAAAAATCCACATCGGCGGAG
>JAPKEI010000060.1 GCA_028872685.1 Verrucomicrobiota bacterium
TTGGTGCTTACCGTCGGGGCATTGGTGCTGGTATTTGACCGAACCGGCGGAGACTCTTGTGCCCATGTTAGCCCCCCTGCCAACGCGGTTACCGCTAGAATAAATAGAATTCGCCCCCCACTCATGTGAGTCAACCTACCGGACAATGGCCGGAATTGCCAGCGTTTTTTATCCCCAAGCATACGCATCATGACAGACGCCGCACGTGGGAAAGCGTTACTAATAAGCCGCCTGTGCACCGCCGACACTGCGTTTTTTCATCCACGGCATCAACCCCCGCAGACGGGCGCCCACTTTCTCGATGTTGTGTTTTTCGCCGTCTTTCATCAACTTATTGTAACGTTTGTAGCCAGTCTCGTATTCCTTTACCCAGCCTTTGGCAAACT
The DNA here is from genome assembly GCA_028872685.1 of Verrucomicrobiota bacterium. Lineage (GTDB taxonomy): Bacteria > Verrucomicrobiota > Verrucomicrobiia > Limisphaerales > UBA1100 > JACNJL01. The sequence continues at coordinate 387 of JAPKEI010000060.1, forward strand.
TTCCGTTTTGGATTTCCTTAAGTGCCGCCTTCATTCGGCGCTTCACGCTGGCGTCGATTATCTTCGGGCCGACGCTCACGTCCCCCCATTTGGCCGTCTCAGAGATGGAAAACCGCATGCCGCTAATGCCGGCTTCGTTCATCAAATCCACGATGAGCTTCAGCTCGTGTAGACATTCAAAATATGCCATCTCCGGCTGATAACCCGCTTCAACCAGAACTTCGTAGCCAGCCTGAATCAGCGCACTCGCACCGCCGCACAGTACGGTTTGTTCGCCGAACAAATCAGTTTCGGTTTCCTCTTTGAACGAGGTTTGCAGTACACCCGCCCGTGTTCCTCCAATCCCCTTGGCCCATGCCAGCGCAATCTTCTTTGCTTTGCGGGATGGGTTTTGGAAAACTGCGATCAATGAAGGCACTCCCTTCCCTTCCAAAAACTGGCGACGCACAATGTGACCCGGCCCCTTAGGTGCCACCATAATGATATCCACGTTCTTCGGAGGCACAATGGTTTTGAAGTGAATCGAAAATCCGTGAGAAAAGACCAGCGTCTTTCCCTTGACGAGGTTGGGCTCGATGTCCTTTTTGAAACAAGCCGCCTGTTTAGTGTCCGGCAGGGCCACCATAATGATGTCGGCGCGCCGCACGGCTTCATCGGTGTCAAACACCTCGAAGCCTTTTTGCTTGGCCACGCGGCGCGATTTGCTGCCTTTGTAAAGGCCGATGATGACCTTGCATCCGCTCTCCTTCAGATTGAGCGCGTGCGCGTGGCCTTGGCTGCCGAACCCGAGCACCGCGAGGGTTTTGCCCTTGAGATCTTTCAGGTTCGCATCTTTGTCTGTGTATACTTTTGCTGGCATTTTTTTAAAAATTTGAAACGATAGATTCACTAGCGCGACAGGGCCACTTTTCCAGTACGGGTCAATTCGAGCACTCCAAAGTTTTCCATCAGCTCGATAAATTTTGTCACCTTCGTTTCGTTTCCTGTGATTTCGATGGTCATGCTCTTGGGCTGGACGTCCACGATTTTGGTCCGGAAAATATCAGTGATTTGCATCACCTCCGAACGCCGTTTGCCATCCACTTTCACCTTCACCAAAACTAATTCGCGATCGACGTATTCGTAATCACGGAAATCCGTCACCTCCAGCACGTTCACCAACTTGTTGAGCTGACGCACGATCTGTTCCACTGTCTCATCGTCGCCACGCGTTACGATGGTCATACGCGATACATTCGGATCGTGTGTGGGGGCCACATTGAGCGAGTCGATATTGTAGCCGCGCCCACTAAACATCCCCGCCACGCGCGTGAGCACGCCAAAGGTGTTTTCCATAAGGACGGAGATGGTATGTCGCATATGCTGCATCGATTTCGGGCCGCGCAAATTAGCAACGCGCCATTGTGCGGTCAATGTAATTTACGGCGTAACTGCTTAAAAAAAGGGGTTGTTCGATTGCTCCTCAGCCACCGTGGTGAGCGGTCCGTGGCCAGGGCAAAGCAAAGTATCGCCTGGGAGGGTTAAAATTTCATCACGAACTTTTGCTCGCGCCAGTTCCGGCGTGTCAAAATCCTTCCCCATCGAGCCTGAGAAAATCGCATCGCCCGCCATCGCCACCGCCGGCGCTCCATCCGCCCAGCCTTCGATGACATACGTCACCCCATCCTCCGAATGGCCCGGCGTAAGCCGAGCGGTAATCGAGAACCCGCCCACCATCATCGCCACGCCCGGCACCACACGGTTGCGTTCGGGTGCTCCAGGATTATTCGAATACAATTTAATTTCCGGCCAACGCTTGCGCACATCGCCAATCGCCGCAACGTGATCGCCGTGCATATGCGTGATAAATAAATGCCGGACATCCAACTCATTCTCATCCGCGATGCGAAACAAATCATCCGCAAACCAGCCCGTGTCAAAAATCGCAGCCTCACGCGTTGCCGAGTCCCACGCTACAAAACTATTCACCTCAAACCCCTCCACTGTGGTAACCATGCGCAACTCACGCCATCGGCCCAATTCCACCGGAGCGGGAACCCAACCCGCCGCCACGCGCAAGGACTTGGCGGCATCCAGCCCCAACCCTTCCGCCAACGCGGCCACGTCCACCACCGCGCCAATCTCGCCTTCCGTTTCCCATTCCTTCAAATGCGCCTCGCTCAACCCCGCCAATGCCGCAGCCTCGGCGAGAGGCGTTTGAGTTTGCAAACGTGCCTTGCGGCACACATCTCCAATGTGATCTTCCAAACTCATCGGCCAAGTCTGCCAAAGCACTCCCACCATTGCCAGCACGGAGGGCGGATGCTAAGAATGCCGCGTGCGAACGATTCGCGTAATCTTGCCAGTGCTCTCCATTGTCCTCCTCGGCGGAAATGGATGCGTTTGGCTTAAAAACATTACACGTTCCAGCACCCCAACAATCGATCCTGTTCACGTGCGACCACTCGCCGCCAAAGCGCACCCCGCGCCGCGTGACAAGGAGGCGGAATTACAATCGATTTTCACCGCGGACAACCTCGCCATCACCGAGGTAGTCAAATGGATTAAGGAAAACAACACACTTATCCGCACCGACCCAGAACGCCGCGACCAGCTCGCCCAACGCATCAGGATGCGACTCGACCGCGTGCGAAAACTGTACCTCGCATTTTTGGAAAAATACCCCAACCATGCGCGCGCGCGCGCCGCGTACGGGAGCTTTCTCACCCATCTCGATGACCAACAAGGCGCGTTGCGAGAACTGAAGGCCTCCGCCAAGCTTGCCCCCTTCAATGCCGCCGTGCACAACAACATCGCCACCCACCTCGGCACCATCGCCGTGGAATCCGATCGTCACGCACGCGTAGGCGAAATATTGGACGCGTATCAAAAAGCCATCCGGCTCGCACCGCACGCGCCGCTGTATCGGCACAACTACACCATTGCGTTGTCGCTGTTTCAAAAGGAAGCCGCCACGCATTTAAAATGCACGCCGCGCGAAGTCACCGAGGAAGCATTAAAACAAATCACCGAAGCGTTACGACTGGATCCGAACAATTTTGAAATCGCCGCTGACCTCGCCGAAACTCATCACGACTTCAAGCCTCTTCCCCGCAAAAAAACTCTGACCGCGTGGAAACACGCCGCCACCCTCGCCACCACTAACGACGAGCGCGGCTGGGCAGAATTGCAAATGGCCATCGTGAACATCGAAACCAATCATTTCAAAGAAGCAAAACAACATCTTGAAAAAGTGAATGTGGAAATTTACACGAGGTTAAAACAACGATTGCTCAGCGCCATCGAACGCACTACCAAACAAAAGCCCGCTAAGCCCTAAGGTTCCTAAGCAGTTTCTCGTGAACACCCCCAAAGCTGCCGTTGCTTAGCACGCACACCACATCACCTTTCGCCGCTCGGGCGGTCACGTGATTTACGATTGCGTCCACATCCGACAAGTACGCAGCCTGCGCGCCGAGACTTTGCACATCCGCCATTAATCGCTCCGTATCGAGCCGTTCAGCTTCGGGGATTTGCTCTAAACACGCTACTTGGGCCACAACCACTTCATCAGCATCACCTAAGGCTGCGGCCAAGTCGTCCTGAAAAACACTTCGGCGCGTGCTGTTACTACGCGGCTCGAACACCGCCCAAATACGCTGGCCGGGGTAACGCCCTTTCACCGCCCTGAGCGTTTCGCGGATGGCCGTGGGATGATGGGCAAAATCGTCAATCACCGTCACACCCCGCGCTTCGCCGCGCACTTCCATTCGCCGCTTGATGCCCTCAAATGTTTCAAAAGCCGATTGGATCTGTGAATCAATCAACCCGCAATGCCGCGCCACCAAGATAACCGCCAGCGCATTGCGGATATTTATTTCGCCAAAAAGTGGCAGTAAAAATTTTGACCCATTAACCGAGAAGTGTGAACCCTTTTCAGAAAAGCCCAAGTCAGTCGCATCACTTAATCCAAACCGCTGAATCGGGCAGTGATCGATGCCCAACAAAGGCGCGATGTTTGCATCGTCACCATTGGCGATGAGCAGCCCATTGCGCGGGATGAGGTTGATGAAGCGTCGGAAACTCGTTTGGATTTGGGCGAGGTTCTCAAAAATATCGGCGTGGTCGAATTCAAGGTTGTTGAGCACCGCCACTTCCGGGAGGTAATGGACAAATTTGCTGCGCTTGTCAAAAAAAGCTGTGTCGTATTCGTCGCCCTCGATGATGAACCATGCGCTGTCCGTAAAGCGCGCACCCTGTGAAAAATTATTCGGAATGCCGCCGATAAGATAACTCGGATTGAGTCCGCTATGCTCAAAAACCCAAGTGAGCAGTGAGGCTGTGGTCGTTTTTCCGTGCGTGCCCGCGACTACAATGGAGCGCTTCCCGCGAATAAAAGTCTCCTTCAGCAACTCAGGCAAAGAACAATAAAGCAACTTGCGTTCCAACACCGCCTCAGCCTCGGGATTGCCGCGACTGATGGCGTTGCCAATCACCACGAGGTCCGGCGCATCAATAAGATTTTCTTCGCGGTAGCCCTCTCGCACCTTAATGCCACGTGCCGCCAGAAAGGTGGACATCGGTGGATACACATTTGCATCCGAGCCAGTAATACGCACGCCGCGCTCCCGCAACGCCGCTGCCACCGAGGCCATCGCCGTGCCGCAAATTCCAATAAAGTGGATAGATCGGATGTTCGAAAGCATTTTCAATTAACCACTGAGACACAAAGAGCACCGAGGAAAAAGTTTTTTTGACCTCGGTGGCTAAAAATCACGAGCCCAAAATCTTCTTCAACAACTCCCCAACGATTTTCGGATTCGCCTTTCCGCGACTTACCTTCATCACCTGCCCTTTCAAAAAATTCAACGCAGCCTCTTTGCCATTCCTAAAATCTTCAACCGAAGCAGAATTGGCCGCAATAGCCTCGTTGCAAAACGCCTGCAGCTCGCTCGTGTCGCATACTTGCGAAAGTCCTTTTTCCTCTACGATGGGCGCCGGTGATTTGCCGCTTTCGAACATTTCCGCAAACACATCCTGCGCAATCTTGCTGCTGATTTTGCCGCCTTCAACAAGCCCCACCAATTCGCCAATCGCTGATGTCTCAAATTTTATGTCCGCCACCGTACTGCCGGTTTCGGAAAACTTAGCCTGCAAATTGTTGATTACCCAGTTTGCCACGGCTTTCGGGTTTTTCGCGCCCTTCGCCGCCACTTCAAAATAATCGCCCAACGCCGCGTCGCCCACGAATACCACGGCATCACTGGAGGGCAGTTTGAAATCAGCCATCAAACGCTGTTTGCGAGCGAGTGGCAGTTCCTTCACCAAGGTGCGCACTTCTGCGATCCATTCCTCCGAAGGCCTATGCGGCATCAAGTCGGGATCGGGAAAATAACGGTAGTCGTGCGCGTCTTCCTTCGTGCGCATATTTTCGGTGATACCGACAACATCATTCCACCGGCGTGTCTCCTGCACAAGTGTGCCACCCTCGCGCAACACACCGATTTGGCGTTCAATTTCATAAGCCGCCGCGCGACGCACGCCGCTGAAGGAATTCATATTTTTGATCTCAATTTTTTCGCCTAACTCAGTTTGGCCGACAGGTCGCACGCTGATGTTTACATCACAACGCACCTGACCTTTTTCCATATCGCAATCGCTCACGCCGCCGTATTCGAGAATGCCCTTGAGCGCGTTCAGGTAATCATACGCCATATCGGGACCGGTGAGGTCGGGCTCGGTGACAATTTCCAAAAGCGGCACGCCCGCGCGATTAAAATCCACACCGCTGTAATCAGAAAAATGAGTGCTCTTACCAACATCCTCCTCCAAGTGCGCGCGATTGATGCGCACACGTTCGATGCCTTCGCCAAATTCAAATTCCACAAACCCTTCAATTGTGGATGGGAAATCCAATTGCGTAAGCTGATAATTTTTCGGGTTGTCCGGATAGAAATAGTTTTTCCGATCCCACTTCGCGTACGACGGCACGTCGCAATTCAGCAGCATCCCTGTCAACGCCGTTTTCCGCAACGCCTCGGCATTGGGAACCGGCAGCACCCCCGGCAAACCGATGCACACCGGGCACACATTCGTGTTGGCCTCCGCGCCATATTCATTGGCACACCCGCACCACATCTTCGTGCGCGTTCGAAGTTGCACGTGCGTTTCCAATCCTATGACTGCCTCGTATGTCATCAGCCAATTTCCGGTCGCTTAGTATGCCAATCGGTTGCCTGTTCGTAAGCGTGGGCGGCGCGGAGTAAATCGGGTTCACCGAAGGGTTTGCCGAGGAGTTGCAATCCCAATGGCAAACCGCTTACGGAAAAACCACAGGGAATGCTAATGCCGCAGAGGCCGGCGAGGTTGCAGGAGATGGTGAAGATGTCGGATAGATACATTTGCAAGGGGTCGTCCACCTTTTCGCCGATTTTGAATGCGGGAGTGGGGGTGGTGGGGCTAGCGATGAGGTCGACTTCTTTGAAAGCGTTGAGGAAATCTTGACGAATAAGGGTGCGCACTTTTTGAGCACGCAAATAATAGGCGTCGTAATAGCCGCTGCTCAAAACGTATGTGCCGAGGATGATGCGGCGTTTGACCTCCTCGCCGAAACCAGCACCTCGAGTGGCACGATTCATTTTCTCGGGGCTCGCACCATCCACACGCGCGCCGTAGCGGACCCCTTCGAATCGAGCGAGGTTCGCCGAGGCCTCAGCAGTGGCGATGATGTAATAAGTCGCGATGGCGTATTGGGTGTGCGGAAGGGAAATTTCTTTTACTTCCGCGCCTTGTTTTTCCAGTTCGGCGACGGCGGCTTCGGTGGCGGATTTGACTTCGGGGTCAATGCCGTCGACTTGGTATTCCTTAGGTAAACCGATTTTCAGGCCCTTGACATCGCCGGTGAGCGCGGCGATGTAATCCGGCACCGGCTCAGGGACGTTGGTGGAGTCGCGTTTATCCTCGCCGGCAATCACGCCGAGCATCGTGGCGGCATCCCGAACATCTTTGGTAAGTGGGCCAACTTGATCCAGTGAAGACGCAAATGCCACGAGGCCATAGCGGCTCACGCGACCGTATGTGGGCTTGAGGCCAACACATCCGCAGAGTGCGGCGGGTTGGCGAATGGAGCCTCCGGTGTCGCTGCCGAGCGAGGCGATACATTCATCAGCAGCGACAGCCACGGCGCTGCCGCCACTGGAGCCGCCGGGGATGCAGTCGGAATCCCACGGATTGCGCGCGGGGCCGAATGCGGAATTTTCCGTGGAGCTGCCCATCGCAAACTCATCCATATTTACGCGGCCAAAAACAACCGCGCCGGCTTCGCGCAGTTTTTCGGTGACGGTGGCATCGTAAGGGCTATTGAAGTCGCCGAGAATTTTACTGGCGCAATTGAGCGGATGACCGTTCACGGCGATGACGTCTTTCATCGCAATGGGCACACCGAGTAGCGGCTTGGATTTTCCGCCCGTGCGCGCAGCATCGGCGGCATCAGCTTGGGCAAGCGCGTCTTCGGGATCGTGGCTGAGGAAGGCGTTGAGTTGGCCGTCCACGGCGTCGATGCGGTCAAGGCAGGATTGGGTGGCCTCGCGCGAGGACAATTCGCCTTGAGCCAGCTTGTCGGTCAGCTGCGAAATCGTGAGCGTATGCGGCATAGTCACTCGACGATTTTGGGCACGATGAAAAGTCCGTTGCTGGTCTTCGGCGCGTTGCGCATCGCGGCTTCATGGGAAAGGGATTCGCGCGGCTCATCTTCGCGCAGCACATTGGTGAGCGGCACGGCGTGGGCGGTGGGCTCAACGCCTTCGACGTCCAATTCGTTAAGCTTGTCGACGTACTTGAGAATGTCGCCCAACTGTGATCCGAGACGCCCTTCCTCCTCGGCGCTAAGCTCGATGCGGGCCAGCTTCACGGCGTGCTGGAGATCCTCACGCATCTGTTTAGGCTTCCCCGAATTTTCCTTCGATCAAGGACTGGATGGCATCAGCGGCGTCTGTCGCATCGTCGCCGTTGGTTTCGATCACCAAACACGTGCCCTTGGCGGCGGCCAACGTCATCAAGCCCATAATGCTTTTGCCGTTCACGCTGTCGCCGTCTTTCGTGACAGTGATATCTGCCTCAAATTTATTGGCCATTTTCACGAAAGCGGCTGCGGGACGCGCGTGCAATCCGGATTGATTACAAACAATCAATTCCCGGATGACAGCTTCATTATGGCCATTTGTTTCCATAGGTGATAGGCGGCGGCGATTTTCGAGGATGACTGCAGTTTTGGCGAGAAATTATTCCGCTTGATCCGGATTCATCTGAGTAATTAAGCGCTTATTCAGCTCTTCGGCGGCATTATGGCCGGTGCTCTTGAGCTTGCCCTGGAACGCCGCCACCTCCACGAGCCTTGCAATATCGCGCCCGGGCCGCACGGGAATGGTGATATGCGGGATACGCACACCGAGCACTTCGGTAGTTTTTTCCTCCATCCCGAGGCGATCAATTTCCTCCACTTCATCCCAATCCTGTAGGAAAACCACGAGGTCCAGTTGTTTTTCCCGGCGGATGCTTTTCACGCCAAACATCATTCCAACATCAATGATGCCGATGCCGCGCACTTCCATATGATTGCGAGTGATGCTAGCGCTAGTGCCAATGACCTCGCGACCATCGAGCAGTTTTACTTTAGTGACATCATCGGCAACGAGGCTATAGCCGCGCTCGACGAGTGCCAGCACACATTCGCTTTTACCAATGCCGCTGTCGCCTTTTATAATGACGCCCACGCCGAGAATATCCACCATGCTACCCTGTTCCTGTCCGCGCGGCGCAAAGAGATCTTCCAACGCAAGCGTGGCGCGGTTGATAAATTTCATCGTGATGAGCGGGCAACGAAATACAGGGATGCCTTCCTTCTCAGCGATTTCCAGCAATGCGGCATCCGGCTTGAGGTTGCGCGAGTAGACGATGCACGGAATACGATGACTGCAAATTTCCGCGTAGCGTTCCGAGCGCACTTCCGGGGCGAGCGATTTGAGATACGTCACCTCTGCCGAGCCCATCACTTGCAGGCGGTTGATGGCGAAATATTTTGTGAACCCCGCCAGCGCGAGGCCGGGGCGATTGACGGTCGGCTCTTTGATGGCACGCTTGAGGCCATCGGCGCCGGCAAGCAAACGCAAGCCCAGCGCGGAAGCGTTGTCCATGTAAAACTGCTCGACGGTTATTTTGGGCTGCGGCATTTCAAATATTGAATTCAGGACCGAGATAAATATCGCGCGCTTGGGAGTCGTTGACAAGGAATTCCGCATCGCCCTCCAACAACACTCGACCTTGATGGATGAGATACGCGCGGTCCACCAGCTTTAAGGTCTCACGCACATTGTGGTCCGTGATGAGAATCCCAAGGTCGCGTTCACGCAGTCGGCGCACGATTTTTTGCACTTCATAAACCGCAATAGGATCGATCCCAGCGAAGGGCTCATCAAGCAGCAGCAACTGCGGGCTCGTCACCAGCGCGCGTGTGATTTCCAGCCGGCGCTTTTCGCCGCCGCTCAATTGATACGCCTTGCTGTGGGCGAGGGCCGTGAGGTCGAGTTCATCGAGCAAGCTCTGTAAACGTACTCGGCGCTCCACCAACCCCACCTCGCACGTCTCGAGAATCGCGAGGATGTTTTCCTCCACCGTGAGCTTGCGAAAAACTGAAGGTTCCTGCGTAAGATAACCGATGCCCGCGCGCGCGCGTTTGTGCATCGGCAGATGGGAAATTTCATCCTCCAAAAACAACACGCCGCCCTCATCCGGCCGCACGAGCCCCACCACCATATTAAACGTCGTGGTTTTTCCCGCGCCATTCGGGCCGAGTAAGCCGACAATTTCCCCCGGCTGCACATTAATGGAGACACCATCCACCACCCGCCGCTGGCCGTATTCCTTGGCCAGATTTTCCGTCTCCAGTAAACTCATTTTTTGGGCGGACCCAATCGACGCACCGGCGGTTCGGGAGCAACTTCTTTGGGGGCAGGCGGAACGGGAGCGGAGCGGCCCTGGTTCGCTTCCTCGTTTTGTTTCGCCCCGAGATTCCCCGTCAACCGATCATAAATAATCACCGGCGCGGAAAGCTCCCCTCCCTTTTGATCAATAATCTTCGGAAGTGGATTGCCCAGTTTCGATGTCAACACCACTTGCTCGGTGAGTTGGGTGTAGACCGCTCTGTCACCAATAGCGCGGCTTTTATTCTCCAGATTGATGATCACTACATTACCCTCCGCAATCAACATCTTCACATTTCCCCCCATTCCTACCATTGGGCCAGGCGGTACATTCACGAGCCCCTTCGGCGGTGGTTTTTCCGTCCGCTTGGGAGTCGGCTTGTCGGCTTTGTCCATGAAAACTACCGTCAACTTATCGCAACTTAAATCCATGGTGCTGTCAATTACCCGGACGCTGCCCTCGTAAATTGCCAATCGTTTCTTGAGATTGTAATTAAAAGAATCGGAAGTGCTTTTCATCCCCTCCTGCACAACCTTCACTTTGCCCGCTGGGTTTGCCTTCGGTTTCACCGGCGCTTCAGCCGCTACTGCGAGCAATGCCAGCGCAAGGCTGCAGCCGGCTATTTGTTTTACATTATTCATCTACAGAAAACCCTTCCCTTGTCACTGTCCTCACATTATTGGAAATCGTCAAGGTCGATTCCCGTTGGCGCCATTCAAAACCACGCCCACTCAGGGACGCATCGCCATCCGCTCGGCGGAGAGTCATCGGCCCGTCCGAGGAGGCAACGTGGGTGCGGAAACTGAATAAACACTCTGGCGCTTCGATAATCAAGTCCACATTTCGTGATGCGCCGTCATATTGGTAGGTTTCCAGGCGCATCCCGGTGATGAGCATCAGCCCGCCTTCCACCTGCACCGCGGTGTCGCCGGTGAGTAAGGATTTAATGCGACCGGTGGCGCGGTCGTATTCGGGGTATTTGATTCGCTTTTGCCCGCCCTGTTCAGGCATC
>JAPKEI010000391.1 GCA_028872685.1 Verrucomicrobiota bacterium
CACACCAATCGTCTCGCCAAAGAAAAATCACCGTACCTTCTCCAGCACGCGCACAATCCAGTAGACTGGTTTCCGTGGGGCGAGGAAGCCTTCGCCAAAGCGAAGAAAGAGGGCAAGCCCATCTTCTTGTCCATCGGCTACTCCACCTGCCACTGGTGCCACGTGATGGAGCGCGAAAGTTTTGAGGATGAGGAAGTTGGTGCCCTGCTCAACAAAAACTTTATCAACATCAAGCTCGACCGCGAGGAACGACCGGATGTGGATAAAATTTATATGTCCTTCGTGCAGGCTACCACCGGAGGCGGCGGCTGGCCGATGAGTGTGTTTATGACGGCCGACAAGAATCCGTTTTTTGGAGGCACTTATTTTCCAAAGCGTGATTTCATGTCGCTCTGCGATCGCGTGAACGAACTGTGGAGTGACCCAGAAAAACGTCCGCTCATTGAGAAGGACGCCCAACGAATGCGGGAAGGATTGGCCGAGTCCTCCGCTCGCAAGCCCGACCCCAATGCCAAGCTTAACTACGCCCTGCTCACCAACGGCCTCGCGCAAATTAAGGCCACTTACGATCCACGTTTTGGCGGATTTGGGGACAAGCCGAAATTCCCACGCCCCAGCGAACCGGCGTTTGTGCTGTGGCAATCGGCACGGGCGGACGATGCCGATGGCATCCGGATGGTCACCCACACCTGCGAACAAATGGCTGCCGGCGGGATGTACGACCAACTCGGCGGCGGTTTTGCCCGCTATTCGGTGGATGAAAAATGGCTGGTGCCGCATTTCGAGAAAATGCTCTATGACAATGCACAACTCATTCATTTATATCTTGATGCCTATCTGGTGAGTGGCGATGAACGGCACGCCGCCGTGGTGCGCGACATCCTCCGCTACCTCGCGCGCGATATGACGCACAAGGGGGGCGGTTGGTATTCCGCCGAGGATGCGGACAGCGAAGGACAGGAAGGGAAATTCTATTGCTGGACGAAAGCCGAACTGGAAAAAATTCTCAACGCCGAGGAAGCCACGCTTATCACCCGCCACTACGGCATCACCGAGCACGGTAACTTTGAAGACCACAGCCATCCCGAGCCGCTGAAAAACCTCAACGTGCTGAGCATCGTGGATCCCAACCTCACCGATGCTGATAAAGCCTTGCTCGCTTCCGCCCGCAAAAAAATGGACGCTGTACGCGCCAAACGCATCCGCCCGCATCTGGACGACAAAATCCTCTCAAGCTGGAATGGGCTAATGCTCGGCGCCGTGGCCCGCGCTTATTCGGTATTGGGTGATGCGGCGTATTTGAAAATGGCCGAGGCCAACAACGCCTTCATCGTCAAAACTTTTTGGGATGCCAAAACCAAGACGATGTATCACCGCTGGCGGGATGGCGAGCGCGACTCGGTGCAGTTGCTCGACGCTTACGCGTTCCAACTCGACGGCACGCTGCATCTTTACGAAGCCACGCTCAAGCCCGAACACCTCACGCAAGCGATTGCTTTGGCCGACCGAATGATCGAGTTGTTTTTTGATAAAGAAAACGGCGGGTTCTATCAAAGCGCCGGAAGCACTGACCTCATCGTCCGCTCCAAGGAAGATTACGACGGCGCAATGCCCTCGGCTAATTCCGTGGCGGCATTGGCATTCCTCAAGCTGCATAAGATGACGGAGAAAAAAGTGTATCGCGACAAAGCAGGAGCAACGCTCAAATTGTTCGCACTCAATCTTGATCGCGGGGCGCGCGGGGTACCTTATCTAATGATGGCGTTGGATTTTTATTTGCACGAGCCCTACCGCGTGGTGGTGGCCGGAGCACCCGGCGATGCTGCCACACAAAAAATCTTGCGCGCGGTGCACGGTCAATATCAACCCAACCGAATCGTGCTGGGCAATACCGGGCCAGTGGAGGAATTTGCCAAGAAACTCAAGCCCGGCAAGGATGGGCCGGAAGCCTTCATTTGCTCCGGACGCGAATGCAAGCAACCCACGCACGTGGTTGCGGAGATTCAAAAGTATCTCCAACCTGCGCCGCCGACTTCCATTGACCTGTTGGTAGAACAGGAAAAAGCGACGGAAGCGCCGGGAAAAACCGAATCTGACTAGGTTTTAAGGAATTCAAATTGTCCACGAACCGTTTTTGTGGTAAGTTGCTGCGTGGGAGGAAAACAGTATGGATAAAAAAACAAAATTCGGAATCACACTCGCGGTCACCGCGATTTTGGTTATTGGCGGGGTGGTGCTCATCACCAAACAATCCAGCGATAAAGTTTGCGAATATTGCGGGCAAACAGTGGTCAATCTTGGGATGCACCAAATATCGTGCGAAGAAAACCC
>JAPKEI010000061.1 GCA_028872685.1 Verrucomicrobiota bacterium
GATAATGGCGGCCTGAGCACGCTGGCCAGGCCCGGTCCTGGGTGCAACCTTCCGTTGCGTGCTGGAAAAGGCTGGCTGTATGAAGGTGGAGTACGCGAACCCACCATCATCCGTGCTCCGGGTGTAACCAAGCCGGGCAGAGTGTCGCACAAGCCAATGGTAAGTATGGATTTCTTCCCCACCATGCTGGAACTGGCCGGGCTGCCTGCACAACCCAAGCTTCACGTCGATGGCCAAAGCCTCGTGAACCAGCTCAAAGGCGATGATTCGGGACAGCGCACGTTCTATTGGCACTACCCACATTATCATGGTTCCACTTGGAAACCTGGCTCCTCTATTCGTGATGGCGACTGGAAACTCATTGAGTTTTATCACTACAAGAATTTCGAGCTATACAATCTCGCCGCTGATCCCGGCGAAAAAATAGACCTCGCCAAGTCCAATCCCAAGAAGGCAGCTGAATTGCGCGCCAAACTTACCGTGTGGCAAAAGCAACTGGGAGCAAAGATGCCATTGCCCAATCCCGGCTACAACCCGGATGCCAAACCTAAGCCTCGCAAGCCCAAAAAGAAAAAATGAGTTAGGGCGCGCGGCAACGCTATCTGACAGGCCGTAAATATTTTTAGCTTTGAACTTTTTGCTCTCCGTCGAGATCCCTCGGGCAAGGCAAAGCTCCGATCAATAAATCATATTCCGAGACATGCTTTCCAATCCAATGAATATCCGCATTTTTTAGGCCTGCTGTTCATAAACACAGTATCTTTTGAACTCCGCGCCACTGTTTTCAAGGCCATGAGGATAGACCTCCGCACTGAATTGAGCGATCAACTTGATCGCCCCTTCTAACTCTGCGACGGCGAACCACTGCCGTTATTTTAATTGGCCACTGTAGAACGATTCTGCGGTTTATCGTGATGAAAACCGTTGCCGCCGATGGCGCTTTCAAGCAACCTGTCGCCACACATTTTCTATGCGACATCTACCGATTAAAAATAAACTGTTTACTCAAAACCGAAAACGCATCATTGACCTGATGGAGCCCAAGGCTTTGGCAGCGGTTAATGCCAATGACGTACTCCCCACCAATGCCGACGGCACACTAACAATGCAGCCTAATGCTGACCTGTTTTTCCTGAGCGGCATTGAACAGGAGGAAAGCATCCTGATGCTCTTTCCCGATGCGGCGGAAGCAAAGAACCGCGAGATCCTGTTTGTGCGTCAACCCAGTAAGCACCTGCAAATCTGGGAGGGCTATAAGCATAGTAAGGAGGATGCACGCAAAATTTCCGGCATCAAGAATGTGCAATGGCTCTCGGAATTCCCGGCGATCTTCCGCTCACTAATGTGTGAGGCCGAATCCATCTACATCAACAGCAACGAATACAAGCGCGCCAACGTGGAGGTGCAAACACGTGATGTGCGGTTCATCCACCAGTGTCGGGAAAATTTCCCACTGCACACCTACCGCCGTCTCGCGCCGTTGTTACACCAATTACGTGTGGTAAAGACGGACCTCGAACTTGAGCTGCTCAAGGAGGCTGTGGACATCACTGCCAAGGGATTCCGTCGCACGTTGCGGTTTGTGAAGCCAGGGGTAACGGAGTATGAGGTTGAGGCTGAATTGGCACGCGAGTTCATCAAGCGGCGTGGCAAGTTTGCCTATACTCCCATCGTAGCAGCTGGAAAGAACAATTGCGTACTGCATTATCTACAGAACGATCAGGTTTGCAAAAAAGGCCAGTTGCTCCTGATGGATGTGGCATCCAGTTATGCTAATTATAACGCCGATCTCACACGTACCATTCCGGTAAGCGGAAAATTCAACCGTCGCCAGAAAAAAATCTACAACGCCGTTTTGCGCGTGTTGCGGGCAAGTGTTGAGGGAGCCACCGTTGGCAAACTACACAGGGACTGGACTAAGGAATCCCAGACCCACATGAATGAGGAATTGCTCGAGCTGGGTCTGATAAAAAAGAGCCAAATCAAAAAACAAGATCCGGACAACCCTGCCTGCCGGAAATATTTCATGCACGGTCTCGGCCATCCGTTGGGGCTTGATGTTCACGACGTGGGAGATGCGAACGTGCCCTTTGCCCCCGGCACCGTACTCACGGTGGAGCCGGGAATTTATATCCCTGACGAAGGTTTTGGCATCCGGCTTGAAGACGACATCGTTGTCACTGAGGATGGCCCAATAAATCTCATGGCTAAGATTCCTATTGAGGCTGACGAAATTGAATCGATTATGAATCGGTAATTCATGCGCCATGATTATGCTGCGCCCCGATTTGCAGGATTGCAAATCACCCAAGTTCGCGCCGGGTGATTTGGTTTGCCATGTTCGTTATCTTTATCGTGGCGTGGTGGTAGCATATGACCCCAAGTGTTTGGCTGATGAAAATTGGTACAAGTCCAACAAAACCCAGCCTGACCGGAACCAACCTTGGTACCATGTGCTCGTTCATGAATCCGGATCCATAACCTATCCGGCTGAAAGCAGCCTAGCTCTCGATGAGAGCGGTGAGGAGATAGTTCACCCGTTGCTCGAACAGTTTTTTGGCGATTTCGCTGATGGACGCTACCAACGCAACGATATCCCGTGGCCTACCTCAAATTCCTGAAACGGCGTTTATATGATACGTCGTTTTTCCTCTCGCCAGCGGCTTTCTTTCTGGCAGCATAGGTGCATGCATTCATTTCGGTTGATCACCTGCGTTGTCATTTGTTCATTTTTTGCGCTGTACACAAACGCGGCCGATCTAGTGGTTCCAACCCCGGACCAGATTCCCCGCGTGAAGCCCGGCCAAACTCCCACCATGCAAGCGCGGCGCATGAGCTGTTGGGTGCAGGATACCCGGGCACATACGCCCCTGGGTAAGGCTTATGTGGTGCTCACCGATGTGCAGGATGCCGCCAGTATGTCGGCGGTAAAGAAACTCCTTAGCCATCACAAAGGCAAATTACTCAAGGTAAGCAGCCTGAAAAATCTCAACTCGGATCCCAAGGCGCGTGAGCAGTTGCGCATGCAATTGATAAAGCTTAAGCCACGGTATGTGGCCGTGGTGCCTCAATTACAAAGCTACCGTGAAAATACCCTACTGGCACTCTGGGATGTATTTACTCGACTAGATGAAGATCGGTATCTGGATGTATACCCGGGGGTGCTTGTTGCCTCCGATGCTGCGAGCTTGAGTAAACTGATCGAAAGATCCATCGGTTATGATGCCGCCAAGCAGCCCAAAAACTTTTTTGGTATCTCCCAAATTTTTGACCCAGGCTACAAATCTTTCCAGAAGATTGAGGTGCTGAAGGGATCGCTCAAAAAAGCCGGCTACACCTCAGCTAATCTCACCATCAATTCCATTCCCGGACTAGAAAATCGTGCCGGCTTTCCTGCAGCTTCCGGAAAGAATCATTGGGTTCTGCAGGGCAGTCGCCGTAGCCCGGTGGCAAAATTGCCGGAACTGGCCCGCGCCAAACTGGAGAAGAGTTCGCTCACCATGCTCTTTGGTCACGGTGTTCCCGGTCGGGTCGTTGGCATGGAGGTGAATGCCTTGAACAATGTGGATTTATCCAATCAAGTGATCCTGAGTGGCTGCTGCTACTCGGGGGTCGGCATGGCAACCGATTGCGCCATGGCCGGACCAGTGGCCGGCAGCTTGGATCCCAAGCTCAAGCGCTTTTCACTGACCATGGTTGATCGCGGAGCGGTGGCGGTTTTCTGTCACATGCGCCTGAACATGGGTTTCCCGCATGTCTACCCGATGCTTGAGTCCTATCTGGCAAACCGTTCACTGGGGGAATCCTACCAGCGCCTCATCAACGCACTGATCGAAGGACAGGGGGGCTTTACTCCACAATGGTACACCAAGCAAACACCCGCTCGCTCGACTCAAAGCCGCAAGATGAATCAGCTCCTCTACATGCAAATCGGCGACCCGGCATTAGTGCCAATTCAGATTAAGAAATAGATGCCATGAAAAAGTATCTCTTATGCTTCGGCTTGCTGTGTGCACTGGTATTCCCGGCTGAGTCTGCCGACAACTTTGACAAGGACCAGCTTGTGGCCTGGTGCATTGTGCCTTTTGATGCCAAGAAGCGCGGGCCGGTTGAGCGGGTCCAGATGCTCAAGCGCCTCGGTATCAAACGTGTGGCCTACGATTGGCGCGCACAGCACGTAAAGGAGTTCGAAGAAGAGATTCTGCAGTATAAGAAACATGGCTTGGAGTTCTTTGCCTTCTGGAGCGTTCACGAGGCAGCCTTCGCCCTTTTTGAAAAACACAAACTTCACCCGCAAATATGGCTCACAGTTCCTAGCCCCAAGGCTGATTCACAGGAAGCCCGAGTCACTGCTGCAGCTAAAGCCCTGTTACCCTTGGTGGAACGCACTAAAAAACTCGACTGTAAATTGGGCCTCTACAATCACGGCGGTTGGAGTGGTGAACCTGCTAACCTCGTGGCGGTGTGCCAATACCTGCATGAACATCACAAAGCTAAGCACGTCGGCATCGTTTACAACCTGCACCACGGCCATGATCACATCGCTGATTTCACAAAATCGCTCAAGCTCATGCAGCCCTACCTCCATTGCCTTAACCTCAACGGTATGAATGAAGGCGCGAAGCCAAAAATCCTTTCCCTCGGCAAAGGCCAACACGAGGCAGCCATGATCGCCATTATCCGTAAAGCAAGCTACACCGGTCCCGTCGGCATCCTTGATCATCGCAATGACACCGACACTGAAATTGCCCTTCGGGAAAACCTTGAGGGACTTCAAAAGATTTTAAAGAAATGATCATCCGCTTATTGCCCACCCTTTGTTTTCTTTGTGGCTTTTTAAACGCCGCAGATAAACCCAACATCCTGTTCATTCTCGCTGATGACCTCGGCTATGGTGACGTTGGCTGCTACAATCCAGCATCCAAAGTGCCCACACCTCATCTGGATCAGTTGGCCAAGGAAGGAATCCGTTTCACCGACGCACACAGCCCTTCAACCGTTTGCACCCCCACCCGTTACAGCGTTCTTACCGGCCACATGGCTTTCAGGCTTAACTACCGGGGAGTCTTCACCGGAGTGGGAGGGCCGTGCTTAATCACGAAGGGCCGGTTAACCCTGCCGGAAATGCTGCGCGGACAAGGATACGAGACGGCGATGTTCGGCAAGTGGCACGTGGGTTTGAGCGCGTTCGATAAGCAGGGCAAACCCATTCATCAGAATGGTTTGCCGGCGGTGCGCCGGATCGACTACACGAAGCCCTTTGTGGGTGGCCCCATTGATCGGGGTTTTGATTATTTCTTTGGCACCGCCTCCTGCCCGACTACCGATTGGCTCTATGCCTACATTGATGGCAACAAAATCCCGGTGCCGCCCACCCGGATCGTGGATCGGACTCCTCTGCCCAAGCATCCCTACTCGCGCGACAATCGCCCGGGCATGATTGCCCCTGATTTTGACTTAGAGGAAGTCGATATGGTCTTCCTTCAAAAAAGCCTGAAGTATCTAGAGAACCATGCCAAGAGTGCGTCCAAGAAACCCTTTTTCCTCTTCCACTCCATGCAGGCGGTTCATTTGCCTTCATTTGCCGGGGACGCCTTCAAAGGCAAGACCAAGGCTGGACCGCACGGTGATTTTCTCTTTGAGATGGATTATGTGGTGGGTGAACTTATGAAGGCACTTAAACGGCACGGTATGGCAAAAAACACATTGGTGATATTCTCCAGTGACAACGGGCCCGAAGTTCCGACCTCAATTGCCATGCGCCGCGACCACAAGCACAACGGCGCTCGTCCATGGCGTGGTGTAAAGCGAGATCAATGGGAAGGCGGTCATCGCGTACCCTTCATCGCTCGCTGGCCCGGCAAAATCAAAGCCGGTAGCACGTCAAAACAAACCATATGCCTGACCGACCTTATGGCAACCGCCGCCGCCATCACCGGTGCAAAGCTGCCGAATAATTCCGCTGAGGATAGCTACAATATTTTACCTGCTCTCCTTGGTCAGGATACTAAACCTATTCGTCAATATACCCTGCACCAAACCATGAGTCTTGCTTTGGCTATTCGCAAAGGTGATTGGAAGTATCTCGATCATAAGGGTTCGGGTGGCAATAACTACGCTCGGCCAGGTGAGTGGGGCATGAAGCAATACGCGCTGCCCGAAAAGGCGCCCGGCGCCCTAGGGCAACTCTACAACTTGAAAGCCGACCCCGGCGAAACTACAAATCTCTATTTCAAACACCCCAAAATCGTGAAGACGCTGAAAGCGAAGCTGGAAGAATTCAAAAAGAGTGGGCGCAGTGCGCCAGTGCGTCAGTAGGGACACGCGGCAGTGCCCTCCAATCTAGCGCATTGGCACTTGATACCATTGTATGGTGGCGGCATCATTGCCCGAACCAGAAAGAACTTTAATGAAACGTAGAACATTTCTCAAAACTACTGTTGGTGCCGGCTTTGTCGGCTCCCTCGCTCCCAATCTTTTGCTCGGCGCGGCTAAGGATAAGCCGAATGAAAAGCTCAATATCGGAATCATTGGCTCAGGCGGTCGCGGCTCGGCAAATATGCGCGGCGTGGCCTCGGAAAATATCGTCGCCCTCTGCGATGTGAATGGCCAAACGCTTGCCGCCTCCCAGAAAAAATATCCCAAGGCCAAGGCGTATTTTGATTGGCGCAAATTGTTGGAAGACAAATCCATCGACGCCGTCACCGTCAGCACCGCCGACCACTGCCACGCGCTGGCCGCCGTGGCCGCGATGCGCGCGGGCAAACACGTCTACTGCGAGAAACCGCTCGCCCACAGCGTCCACGAGGCGCGCGTGATGCGGGAGACGTTTGCGAAGTCAAAGGTCGCCACGCAAATGGGCACGCAAATTCACGCCACGGATAATTATCGGCGCGTGGTCGAGTTGGTGCAAAGCGGCGCCATCGGCCCCGTGCGCGAGGCGCATGTGTGGTGCAGCCGCACAATCAATCCCATTGGCGCGCCCGTGCTCGAACGGCAATCGCCTCCGGATTGGTTCCACTGGGATGAGTGGCAGGGCCCCGCGCCCGACCGTTATCATAATCAAGGCTATTGGAAAGGTGGCAACCTCAACTGGAACCGCCGCTGGGATTACGGCAATGGCGTGCTCGGCGACATGGGCAGCCATCTCATCGACCTCCCGTGGTGGGCGCTGGAACTCAATACGCCGCTCACCTGCGAAGCGCACGGCCCGAAAGCCGATGCCGTTGCGTGCCCGCCGTGGATGCGGGTCACGTGGGAACACGCCGCCCGCAAAGGCCGCGCCGCGCTGGAAGTGCCGGTGAAAGTCGTGTGGTATCACGGCGGCCGCAGCAAACGCGACCGGCCGGACATCGAGACCGGCATGGACTTGGGCAAATGGGGCAATGGAATTTTATTTGTAGGCGACAAAGGCATGTTGCTCGCTGATTACGGCAAACGTTTTTTGCTGCCGAAGGAAAAATTCGCCGGCCACAAAGCGCCCAAGCCGTGGATTGCCAAGTCGCTTGGTCACCACCGCGAATGGATTCACGCCGCCAAAACCGGCGCGCCCACCCTCTGCAATTTTGAATACTCTGGTAGCCTCATCGAGCATAACCTGCTCGGCAGCGTCGCCTATCGCGTCGGCAAAAAACTGCAATGGGACGCCAAAAACCTGAAAGCCACCAATGCCCCCGAAGCGGCAAAATACATCCGCCGCGATTATCGTAAAGGCTGGTCGATCTAAGTAAGACTCAAGAAAGAACCAAAATGAAACGCATCATTTTTTCCATCGCAATTATTCTGGCAATTGCGCCTGTTACAAGGGCAGCTGAATTCAAGCCGATCTTTGACGGCAAGACACTCAAGGGTTGGACGCCCGCGCCTGGAGGTAAATGGGAGGTGAAAGATGGAGCAATAGTCGGCACCAGCCCTAAGAGCGAGCGGCGGCATGGGATTCTACTAACAGATAAGCAGTACAGCAACTTTGTCGTGAAGGCGAAATTTCGTGTACACTCGGGCGACAGCGGGTTTTATTTCCGCGCCGAGCGCGTGAAGAGTGCAGTGAGCGTGCATGGCTTCCAAGTGGAGGTGGACACCTCACAGGAAACCGGCGGCTTGTACGAGACTGGCGGACGGGCTTGGGTGCACCGGCCCACGGCGGAGGTTATCAAGAAGCGCAAATACAAAAAGGGAGAGTGGACTGACCTTGAACTGAGCGCCATTGGTCGGAATATCGTTGTAAAAATCAACGGCGTGGTTTCAACCGAGTTAAAAAATGACAAAGGACGACTCAAAGGGCACATTGGACTGCAGCTTCACGGTGGCCAGGTAATGCACGTAGAGTATAAAGATATAGTGATTTCGGAGAAGTGATCGATTGTGTAACAAAAAGGCCCGCTGATTGGCGGCCCTTTCTATTATAAATGGTGGAGTATCTTACTTTGTATCCACACCCAAAGCCTTGAGTGCTTTGGCGGCATTGGCACCATCGTCACCTGCACGCACCTTTTTATCGATCTTCAGAATCTTGCCGTCCTTGCCGATGTAGAACGTCCATCGATGCGGGAACGGTCGCGTAAGCGTTACCACGCCATAAGCTTTGGCTGTCTTCTTAGAAGGATCACTCAGGATGGGGTAATCCAGATCGAGAGACTTTGCGAAACTGATGTTTCCGCGCGCGCCGTCTGCGGGATCGCAACTGGCGGTGAAATAGGCGGCGTTAAATTTCTTCAGCTCTTTGCCGTTCACACGGAACGACTTGCATTGGGCCGTTCAGCCCCCGGTAAACGCCTTGGGGAACCACGCGATCACCACCGCCTGTTTTCCTTTGTAATCAGAGAGCTTGTAAGTTTTGCCGTCGCTGCCCTTGAGCGCAAAATCCGGAGCCGCATCGCCGACCTTGAGGTCCGCCGCGCCAAGAAGTGTGGTAAGAAATCCTGCCATTATGATAAATGTTTTTTTCATTTGAAATGCCTTTTGCGCTTTTGCGCAATAACGAGTATGCGCACTCAATTGACGGAGATTAGGGTTGGGATGTTCAAATAACAAGCGTGGTTTTCAGCAAATTGGCGTGATGGTAAGGGTCCGCTCATCGCGTCCCTACCGCCCCAGCGCCACCATCGGCACGGCCAACAAATCCTCCACCCCCGCCGTGGCCACGCCTGCGTAGCGGTCGCCTTCGCCGTAACTGACCACTGCGCGATCGCTAAGGGTAAGCAGAGAATACGCCGTGAGATAGCCGCGCCAAAAGCCTTCGCAATCGCCGCCGGCGATGACGGGGTTTTGGCTGATGGCTTCGGGTGCGAGAGTGTCGGGATTCAATCGCACTAGGAAATCGCGGTAAATCATTTCATTGTCTTTTTGGTGCACTAATAAATAGAGCGCGTCGCCGATGCGTTGGGGCACGGTGCTGAGCGAAATCATTTTATCGGCGAGGCCGTTGGTGGGTGGTTGGAGTTTTGTGTTTTTTGTGAGACGGAATCGGGCGGTTTCCAAGTTCGTTAATTCGGCGAGCGTATATTCGGGGTAAAAACTGTAGAGGCAATGCAGCGTGTCGACATTGGGAATCATTACCCAATTTTTTTCGATGCCTTGGATTTGGAGTCCGTCAATCGTGATGGGCCGGATGAGTGTGACGGTGCGCGCGGCCTCGTCCACTCGCGAGAGGGCCATTCCAATATTGTAGCCTTGCACCCAAAGGACGTGCGTGCAGAACAATTGGTCTTGAAAAATGAACAGGCGGTAATCCTCCGCGCGCCATGGGAGGCTGGGAAAATTTTCAAAGTGCACATCATAATGCGCTTCGGCAACCGCAAGTGAATCGTCCAATCGAAACAGCACGGCTTGCATCGGAGTGAAATTGAGCAACTTGTCGGCATTGCGCGCAGCTTGGTCGTGCGGTTCGCAGCGGGCCATGCCCCACACGGCATTGGCGTGTTGCGTGAGTGACGGATTGAATATGCCGCCTGGAAAACGAGCGTAATCCAAAGCTAACTGGTTGCGATTGGCAAACACCATCCTGCGCACATCATCAACACAGAGGGTGGTTGTGGCAAGCAAGGCTTGTGTCTTCCGTCGCGCGCGGCATAATCGCCCGATGCAATCCCTCCGCACCCTTGCCGGGCTGATGCTCGCTGGCTTCATTTCTATTTCCACAACTCACGCCGCGTCGGGCATCCCCGAGTCGCTCAACCTTAAAGGCGGCTTCGTCGTTCACCTCGGATGCGGCGATGGAAAACTGACTTTGTCACTGCGGCCCAACTCACGTTTTCAAGTGCACGGGCTCGACGCCAATCCAGCCAATGTCGTCAAGGCGCGCGCGACGGCGAAGGCGGCGGGTGTTTATGGATCGGTTTCGATTGACCAATTGCGCGGCGCGCGGCTGCCGTATATTGACGGGATGGTCAATTTGCTGGTGGCGGAAAATTTGGGCCGCGTGCCTATGGCGGAGGTGATGCGCGTGCTGGCACCGGAAGGCATTGCCTATATAAGGAGCGGTGGCGAATGGAAAGCGACGACCAAGCCACGTCCGAAAGACATCGACGAATGGACGCACTATCTCCACGACGCCGGCGGGAACGCGGTGGCGCACGATAAGCAAGTCGGGCCGCCGCGGCATTTGCAGTGGTTGGGCAGTCCGCGCTGGAGCCGGCATCACGACCGGATGGCGAGTATGAGCGCGTTGGTGTCGGCGGGCGGGCGCGTGTTTTACGTGATGGACGAAGGCTCGCGTGTGTCCATCCAGTTGCCCGCGCGCTGGACGCTCGTGGCGCGCGATGCGTTTAACGGCGTCATCCTTTGGAAGAAGCCGATGAAAAAATGGCACAGTCATTTATGGCCGTTGAAGAGTGGGCCAACACAATTGGCGCGGAGGCTTGTGGCGATGAAGGGCCGCGTGTACATCACGCTCGGCGTGGATGAACCGGTGAGCGTGCTTGATGCCGCCACGGGCGAACTCATCCACGAACTGCCCGGCAGCAAAGGCGCGGAGGAGATCATCGTCGAGGGCGGGCAGGTTTTTGTTTTGGAAAGTCCGGAGGAGTGGGAGCTGAATTCGTTTTTGCCTTTTCATAACACCGGCGATCAGGCGCGCATTCAACGCGACTTCGCGTGGAACAAAAAGAAGCGTGACGTGAAGGCGTACGACTCGGTGACCGGCAAACGTATTTGGGGGCACAACAACAAAGTCGCGCCATTGACGATGACGGCCGATGAGCATCGCGTGTTTTTTCACGATGGCGAAAAAGTGGTGGCGCTCAATCGTTCCTCGGGCGACGTGGCGTGGAGTGCGGGCAAATCATTTCTGCCGGCGGAGGTGCGTTTTAATTTCGGCCCCAAGCTGGTG